>JAJYCM010000222.1 GCA_021778375.1 Bacteroidota bacterium | reverse complement strand
AGGGATTTCAACTGAAAGGTTTGTTGGAACTAATATGATTTCTCCATGCCGGACAATCATATCTTCTTTTACGGCAGCTCTGATGTCCATACCCGAACTACCGGAGGTTGCATAAGCGGGAAGTTCGATATCATCGAAGTCATTACTTATTCTTTTTATCTTAATACGAATTTCTTCATTCATAATGTTCTTTCAAATATTTTTTATTTTTCTTTTAATAAACCTGTTTCTTAAGAATATAAACTCTTCCCGACCGACGTTAAATATCATCAAAAGGATTATGAAAAGAAGTAAGATTAAAAATTTATTCAACAGGTTTAATTGTCCGCCGGTGAGCTGCAAATAATAAATTACCGCTACAACGGCGAGAGATGAAAATATTTTTAGAATCTTGGAATATTCATAATCGATCTTATAAAACTTTTGTGTTACAAAAAAGTAAATTACAGCCATTACAAAATATGCAGCAAGCGTAGCAAGCGCTGCGCCCATTATTCCGATGACCGGAATCAGCCAAAAGTTTAACCCGATGTTTACCGCAGCGCCTATTATCGTTATAATTGGGACGTAAATGCTTTTCTCTTTTATAAAAATACCTGCAGTAAAAATTGTATATATGCCGAGGAACATATATCCGAACAGAACCGCTGGAACTATATTCAGTCCGCTCAAATATGACTGATGAATTATTGAATGACCAAAGATTTTAATCTTCACAACGTCATCAATAAATAAAGATAAAACTACCAGGATAAAACTCCCGGCGAGTGTAAAATATGTAAGAACTTTTGAAAATAATTCTTTGGCGTTTTCTTCCTTTGCATTCTGAAGGAAAAATGGCTGCCAGGCGTATTGAAACATATTAACGAACAGCATCATAAAAATGCCGAGTTTATAATTTGCGCTGTACAATCCTGCGGTTTCAAGATTGGTCAGATGGTTTATGATCGGACGGTCAACTCCTTGAATTAACATTGCGGCAATACCGGCTGGAAAATATGGAAGTCCGAATTTTAATAATCTCTTTAATAGTTCGAAATTAATTTTAGCTCTTATCTTCTTAACAACCATCGGCATTAGTAAAATGAAAGAGGAAAGAGATGCAAGAAGGTTACTGAAAAATACGGCTTCAATGCCCCATCTAAGTTTTACGATGAGAAATATATTTAAGAGAACGTTTGTTAAAATATTTATTGTTTTGAATAGCGCGAATTTCTTAGCTTTTCTCTCAAGTCGAAGGGTAATGAAAGGAATTACGGTAACTGCATCTAAAAGTAATATTCCGCCGATATAATAAACCAAATAAAAATAATTTGTGGGAATATCGAGAATCGAATAAATATAAGACTTTGATAAAATAATTATTGCACTGACTGCAATACCAACTGTCAGTACAGATAAATAAGGAGTTGAAAAATTATCTTTCTCATCACCGACCACCGGGTCGGAAGCAAACTTAAGATAAGCAGCGTCCATTCCGTACAGCATAAGAACATTCAACACTCCAATAAAGCTGTAAAGAGTTGAGAATATTCCAAATTGTCGCGTATCAAAAACGTGTGTGTAAAACGGAACAAGAAGAAAAGTCAATACTCTTCCTCCGATAGTGCTTATTCCGTAAACACCTGTGTCTTTTGTAAGCTGCTTAAGTTTATCGAACATCATAAAAATTTATTGAGACAAATTTGGTTTATTAAGTCACCTTACGCAAAAGGTGATTATTACATAGTGAGAAACCTCCGAGGTTTAGGAAAACCTCGGAGGTTTTGCACTTCACTTCCTTTATATTTGAAATTGTCTGCGTAACATGAGTTATTAATATATTCAAAAAAAAGGTTGCATTGCATTATTAAAGAATTCAGGCGGTCTTAACGGCTTTTTTGTTGCCTTATTGATAAAGACATGTTCGGTAAAGCCTTCGGCTATTAACTGCATGTCACCTTTTCTGAAAATCTTATAATCGATATGAATTCTAAACTCGGGTTTTTCTTTTACATAAGTTTCAATAATTAACAAATCATCGTATAAAGCGGGGCTTAAATACTTGGCGCCGGTCTCAAGCACCGGAAGTTGGTAGCCATTGTTTTCAATTAAACTGTAGGGCAAGCCATTATCCCGCAGCATTTCAGTTCTGCCAACTTCAAAATACTCAAAGTATTTACCGTTGTAAACAAATTGCATCTGGTCGGTATCAGCATACCGCACTCTTATTTCAGTTTTATGTGTAATCATTTTAGTTACTCATTATATAAACGGCATTTTAGAAACGATGAATCAGTTGAAACGTATCCTTCTATCTTTTTTCTCCAACCTAAAAGTATTTGTCATTTCGACGGCCCTACCGGCAGGCGACAGGGAGGAGAAATCCCATGTACTAGCTCAACTCTCATGATAATCATGGGATATCTCAGTCGCAAGGCTCCTTCGATATGACAAGAAAAAACTAGTTGTCATTTCGAATCCGGCTTAAGCCGGTGAGAAATCCCATGCACAAGCCTCAACATTCCACTATTCCATCATTCCATTCCTAAAAATAAGCAATTTCACAGAAACTCTATTTTTCCAACACCTGCGTAAGTCCTTGAGGCAGTACATAATCGGGTAAATCCTTTTTGATTTTCCGGACATAAATTTTTGCCCGGTCAATTCTATCAAATTGCATTTCATATAATGCGCGACGTGCCAACATTGATCCTATTGTGTTTTGAATAAAATTGGTATATACGGTGCCGTGCTTAGGGAAACTCATTTTGAAGTCGGGATCTGCAGCCGGTACATACGAATTACCTTTTACTACTTTGAATAATAGCAGATCCGGAACAAGCGTATAACCGGAAGGTAAAGAAAACTGCCCGTTCTGCATTTCATTTTCAAAAAGCTCCGGAGCTACATAAAATTGGCGTTTAGAGATATTGGTCGCCACTAAATCAGTCATCACTTTTCTATAAGTATACTCAAGCAAATTAGGATCAAATTTCTCTTTGCTTTCAAATGGCGCGACAGCTTGAAGGAATTGTTGAACGTCGTCCTGCATTCCGCTTAATAGTTTCGGATGTACCGTGTTTAGTTGATGATAATACCAGGACCTTCTTAAAAGTTCCTTGTCAACTACATCAACATCGCGCCGGTAGTTTTCAACAAACTGAAAGTAGCATGACGGCGAGACCAGATAGTCCCATTCGTAACTGAATATAATAGCCCTTTTATCAACGCTGCCCAGCACTGCTTTTGCATAATCTTGAAATGTATAAACATCACTTTGGTTAACTTCTGCGTAATTAAAATAAAATTCTACCGCAATGAAAAGCGTGATTAGCAATCCGGTTATAAAGTAAGGATACTTTTTTAACTTCAAGGCAGAAAGAAGCTGCAACGATCCGAACACTGCAAAAAATCCAAGAGCTACATAAGCCAAAAGGAAATATGAATCGATGTCATGTATATTGTAATTTATTGCATAGCCTATTGTAAATAAAAAAGTAATTGTTAGGAAAATAAAAAACTTCCTTGCGATGATGAAAGAGGAAAAAATCCCAATCACCGCAATAAAAAGACTAACCCAAAACTCACTTGGCAAATTAGCGACAAAATATATAAACTGTTTTTGTGCTGATTTGACTGAGCTAAACAGCCACACCTGGTATTGTTCCCCGGAAATATGCCTGAAAAGCTTGGTAAGTGTTATAGGATTGCCCCAGTCCATTATTGGATTCTGCGCTGCCCGGATCAATAAGTAAGAATAAATCAGAGCAAGAACCGGGATAAAAAGTGACAGCATTATACATATTCTGATAATACTTTTCTTATTAAATCCATATTTATTGAAAAATAAATATGCAACTCCCGGAAGTATGAAAAGCGTAGTCATATGGTTTGAAAATCCAAGCGCAAGAATAAATGCGAATGAAAGCCAAAGATTGAAGAATTTAATTTTTTGCGGATCGTCTTTTGCTATGTAAGCTTTAACTAAAAATAATATTACAAGATTTATCAAGAAGAGTTGAAGCGAGTATACTTCGACCGAAGTGCCCTGCATCCAGTATGTTTTATCGAATGCTAAAATCAATCCTCCGAAAACAGCAGCTAAATACTTTTTATCTTCCGGAATTACAGGAGACGATTTTACTTCCTTTTTATCCGGAGTTTTTTGCTTTTTGCCGGAGAGTTTCTTCTTTGCAGTAGGTAATATCTTTTCCTTTTGGAAGATTAGAATATTATCTAAAACAGTTTTTGCTGTATATACAAAAACCATAATCCCAAGACTGCACCAAACGGCAGTAAGAAGATTTAGTTGATAAATTTTACTAAAGCCGAAGGGTATCAGTGAGAACAAATATCCAAGTATTGTGAAAAGCGGATACCCGGTTGGATGCGCTATCCCCAATGTTGCCTGTACAGTAGCTAATTCTCCTGCATCAATTTCCACAACTGACGGAGCTAATGTTGTAAGATAAACTAAAAATACGAATAGCCCTGTTAATACAGCAAAATATTTCTTTACAAATTTAAGTATATAATTATTCGGCATATTTTTCAAAAAAATGGAAGTTTTCTTTTATTACATTTGATAAATATAAATTAAATTCATCTGAACTTTTAAATTCCATTTGTTTTGACAAGATATCAAGTTTGTTTTTTTCAAGGGATAACAGTGAAGTGGAGATGTTAAAAACAGTTTGATTCATCAGTATAACTTTTTTAAGAAACAAAAAATTCAATTTTACCTTTTCTAATTCCGGTATCTTTAAGTTTTCCTTAAATAGTATCGAAATTATTTCCATTGTTTCCTTACCGAAGGACTTTAAAAATAATTTCTCATCTTTAAGCATAAATATCTGAAGCACAAATTCCAAATCGGAAATTCCGCCTCTGCTTTTCTTAATGCTGAAAACATTAGTTACGGTAG
>JAJYCM010000221.1 GCA_021778375.1 Bacteroidota bacterium | reverse complement strand
TTGATCTCCAAATTTTGGGCAGATAGCTCAGTCGGTAGAGCAAAGGACTGAAAATCCTTGTGTCGGGGGTTCAATTCCCTCTCTGCCCACTCCAGTGTGCGAAAATTACCGTGTTTTCGCACTTCTTGTTTTAAAGCTTTCCGTGAAATCTCATTTACAAATGATCTTGCATATTTACCAATATCATTTTGCCTCTCTAATTTGAAAAGAGAGTAACTCATTTGAAAAAAGTGGATGGATTGGAAAGGGGAGAATCAAGTACTTATGCGTTATTTATCTTAAAGTTACGTTTCCCAATTTGAGCGCCGCATAGAGCAGCAATAATACTCAATACCCATCCTGGACAAATAAAAATCCACATTGTTCATTGCCAAAAATTCGGCTCAATAAGAGCAGAAATAATAAGAGCCGCATTGCAAATTAAAGGAACATACCAGATACTTTTGGGAGTTGTTCTAATGATTATAAGACATTCTCCTGCGATAAGAAGCGCGTTGACTCTATAGGCTATAATACTTTGGTTATCGAAATTTTCCGATAAACTTCCGATGGCTAATGTAATGATTGTCGCTATTACAAAAATAAAAAATGCTAATAAACCACTGGGGGTACTTTCATGAAATGAATTAGATTTGTAAGGCTTCATCTGGGCCTCCAAATTATATGTACAGGATAATTTAAGGGTACTTCTAAAAACTATCTTTTATAAAAATTTAACGCAGAGAACCTATGATCCCTCAGTCTCTGAAGCTCCCTTAGTAATCGGACACCCAAAAACCAACGACCCGGCATACGGCTGGATTGAAAACCTAAAAGTCATCGGCGATCGGCTAATAGCAAAAGCCAAACAAGTAGTCCCTGAATTTCTAGAAGCAGTAAAAAATGGTTTATTCAAAAAAAGAAGCGTTTCCTTAACGCAGGACGGCAAACTCCGCCACGTAGGATTCCTTGGAGCCGAACTCCCAGCAGTAAAAGGCTTAGCCGACTTATCCTTTTCCGAAAACGAAACAGACACCACCTATGAATTTTCCGACATCCCTTCAAATTCATCTGTCATTTCGACGACCGAAGGGAGGAGAAATCCCATAATCCAGCCCGACCATCTCTATTCTCCCGACTTCTGTCTTATGACTTCTGTCTTCCGTCTCCTTGCTCTTAATTTAAGATTCAAAATTCATGATTAAAACCTTATTCCCAAAAAACAGCATCACAAACTTCTCCGAAACCGAAATCCTTCACAACAACAATATCGCAGATATTCCAGAAGATTTAATCCCAAACATTTTCCCCACACTAAAAATTCTTCAGCAAATCCGGACAGACCTAAACATCCCAATAAATATAAATTCCTCATTCCGTACAAAAGAGCACAACGCCGCCGGGAGTAATTCTTTTATCCTTCGCAGTTTTCTATATTGTAAATCAAAAAAAGATACACAACCTAGAAACTCAAATTAATCTTTTATCCACCCCCGGCGATACAATCTTAGTAAGAGGCAAAGACAGCGTCAGCTACCAAACAAAAGTCATATATAAAACAATTTCCGTCAACACATCCGGAAAAACCAAAATCGACACAACCCTATCCGACAGCTCCTACACAATAAAACTATTCACCCTAAACCTAATCGACTCCCTCCAAATCACCGCCGACATAAAAACCCATCAAATCGAAATAATAAGAACCGACACCCAAAAACTCCCATATCCAATAATCAAACAAATAAAACTCCCCACAAACAATTTCCTAAGAGACTATTCCTTCG
This sequence comes from Bacteroidota bacterium, assembly GCA_021778375.1. Classification (GTDB taxonomy): domain Bacteria; phylum Bacteroidota; class Ignavibacteria; order Ignavibacteriales; family Ignavibacteriaceae; genus FEN-1297. The sequence continues at coordinate 3,141 of JAJYCM010000221.1, read as the reverse complement.
GCATCGCTACCGGTATTATCTCAATCCTATTACTCTTCCTTTTCATCAACTAGCTGAATTACCCACCTAACCAAACACAACAATGCCGCATTTAAAATGTTATTTAAGGGCACTTCTATATACTTCAATATTCTCTGCGAACGTTGCGTATTCTTTGCGTTCTTTGCGTTAAATTTTTATAAAAGATAGTTTTTAGAAGTACCCTTAATAATGTGTACAAATTTATTTATAAGAACCAACTTGAACAACTACCCGCATCGAAGAAGCGATCGCGCAGCGGCTATTTAGCCTTTCATATTTATATAGTTGTTGATAATATGTCATAATTGACATATATTTACAGCTATGAAAATACAAGCTAAACCACTTGTTTGGTTGCATGGAGAGATTAAAACTCCTCCATTTTCTTCTACTGCAAGAATTGAAGCTGGATTTCTTTTCAGACTTCTCCAGATGGGAGAAAAGTTGAAAATGCCACATTCGAAACCAATGCCCAACATAGGTGCTAATTGCTATGAACTTCGAATAAATGATGAAAGAAATACTTGGCGAATTATTTATAGAATTGATGATGATGCTATAATAATTCTTGAAGTATTTAATAAGAAGACTCAGCAAACACCCAAGCAAGTTATTGATATATGTAAAAAAAGAATAAAGGATTATGACAATGAATAAACAGAAACGAAAAAGTCTAGAAAAAAAAGGATGGAAATTTGGTTCAACTGAAGAATTTCTAAATTTGTCGGAAGAAGAATCTTCATACATTGAATTAAAGATGAAACTAAGTGCTAATTTAAGAAAATTACGCACAGAGCATAAACTAACGCAAGTTGAACTGGCAAAAGTCATTAAGTCTAGCCAATCACGTGTGGCAAAACTTGAAACAGGAGATCCATCAGTTTCTCTTGATCTAATTATCAGATCCCTATTAGCTCTTGGAACATCCAACAAAGAAATTGCTCGTGCCATCTCCTCTTAATATTATATTCTGAAGGCTAACAACGTTGCTTTTCACCCGGAGTTTAGCCCGCTCTGCGGTACCCCGAACAGCTATGCCAAACTGAAAAGCTACTGCCAATCTGCGGCGGATTTAACAATTTTATTTGATAACACAAAGCCAAACAATAATGCTTTCCTTTGCCACTGACCCGAAAATACAAATACTACCGCAATGAAAACAGTCTATCCCGATGTCAATCGGGACGGTCGGTGTTGAGCGGCTTGATAGGCATTATTTCATCAAAATTAATTTCTTCGTTTCCACAAAGCTTCCTGCTTTCATTCTATAAAAATAAGCTCCGCTCGCAAGCTTTTTTGCATTAAAGTTTACACTATAATTCCCAGCATTCTTTTCTCCATTAACCAATGTTGTTATTTCTTTTCCATTATTATCATAAACTTTTATCGTAACAATACCTGATTTGGGAACTGAATACTTTATTATTGTTGTAGGATTAAAAGGATTAGGGTAATTTTGTAAAAGAGTATAACCAGACGGAATTGAATTATTTTCATCTTCAACTCCCGTAACCCCTCCATTATTAGTATAACCAATTGCTCCTTGCCAAATCTTTAATGAATCAGGTCCGCTGCAATTTTGGACACAATTATCTGCCGTAAACCAACCGTTGTTTGCATTCCAAAAGAAAATGCTAAATATACCATATGAGTTTGGAGGATATTGCTTTGTCCAACTTGCACCTCCGTTAGTTGTGCGAAGAATAACGCGTTGTGGATTTTCATTTATTATGCCATCATTGGTCCCAATCCATCCGGTATTTCCATCAAGGAAGAAAACACATTTACTTCTTGAATTAGGATCAATCCCTGTATTAGTTACTTGCGTCCAATTGCCGCCGCCGTCAGTTGTTTTAAGGATTTTACCACTGTCGCCCACTATCCAGCCATTGTTTATATCAGTGAATTGCATTGCATTATAACCTCCGGCTGTGCTATCTGTATTTTGAAGCTGCCAATCTGTACCCCCGTTTGTTGTGTGCAATATCTTATATGGCGGATTATTACCGTTTGTGCCTGATCCAAAAAATGACCAGCCGTTGTTCGCATCAACAAAATAAAATATACCTGCTCCATTGAAGGAACTCCAATTGTTGCCACCATCGGTGGTTCGCAGAAACTTTGCATTTCCGGTTGAAAAAGTATAAATAAGTACCCATCCATTGTTTTCATCAACAAACTGAATTCGCACACCCGCATCTCCTGCCGTTGTTGAAAGGATTTTTTTTGTCCAAGTAATACCTCCGTCAGTTGTTTGGTGAATGACAGCGCCATGAGCATCGCTGAAACTTGTTCCCAACCAGTTAATTTTCCAGCCATGAGTCTGATTTACCCACCACATTGAATTTGCCGGATCTGACACTGAGGAAACAGTGTCATTCGGAAATGGAGTTACTACATTCCAAGTAGTACCGGCGTCAGTAGTGTGAAGTAATTTCCCGTTCGTTGCAGAAATCCAACCTTCGGTGGGGCTAACAAATTGAACTTTACCGAGGTTATTTGTTGTGCTTGGGGGAATTGGATTGCTTTGAAGAGACCAACCAGTTTGGGTGTAGCTCATTCCAGTCATAGCAACGAATGAAAGTACCCAAATAAAAATATTTAAATGGTTCATAAAATGTTCCTTCGTTTATAATTTATTTCATACGACACAATTATTTATTCTTTTGAATAATCAATAGTAAGTGTAATAAAAATCATTTGAATTAAAATTATGATTTTCCCATGACCAGAACAAAATGTTCTGATTCAATAGGATCAACTCCTTCGCATCATGAAGGTCAAAATATTTTGTTTTAGGATTCCACAAACATTGATTAGCGATAACGAATGTTTGATTTACTTGATTGAGAGCCTGTCGAGGATTGTTTGACTGCTGTGCACTTGCTGCTGCATAGATAAGTATGAAAAAAAATGGTAACTTTTTTAACATAGATTCTCCACTGATTTTAATTTAAAACGTAATAATCCCTTTTGAATTATTATACACAATTAAATTAAATTGATAATTATATGAAGTAGTTTTAATACTTAACCTTTAATAGTTACAAATCAAACAACTAAAAACACACGAAAACCTATTAAGAATTTTCCCCTAAGCGGAAAGTTCAAAATAAGTGT
>JAJYCM010000220.1 GCA_021778375.1 Bacteroidota bacterium | reverse complement strand
ACTCACATTAGCAAGAAGATATCTTCTCCTCTACAGTATTGGCGATTATCAGGCGAAGCAGATTGGTTTTTGAGCCACCCCTACCCATCCGGCGAGGCGCGGGATTTTCCCTTTGCTTTTTTCTTGAACTTGAACTTGATCTTTAGCTCGTTACGATTTGTTGAACAATATTTCTTTAACTTGGGCATATTTCTCCAAGATTTGCGCAACGTAAATCATCTTTAATCGTTGACGCCCAAAAAAAATCCCTTAAAATAAACCCTAAAATAAGTTATCTTGTCTAATGCTAAAATTATTATTCATTTCAAACAATTATTAAACAGCTATGAAAAATTTAACTTTTCTCTTAATCCTTTCTTCTCTTGTATTTATTAATGGATGTAGTAATAAAATTATTCAGAGTCACTGGAAAAGCGGCAATATTGTAATTGACGGTAATGATTCCGATTGGGGTAATACGCTTACCTACAACGACAAATCAAATTTCCTGTATGGTGTGCAAAATGACGGCAAGTACCTCTATCTCTGCTTTGCAACCAATGACCCCGACTTGGAAGCAAATATCATCCGTATGGGACTCACAGTTTGGTTTGATAGAACAGGCGGAGATAATCAAAACTTCGGAATAAAATATCCGCTAAACTTTCAAGATATGAATTTCCAACGCTCTGCCGGTGAGGAAAATCAACCAAGAATGCGCCAAGGAAATGAAGAGCCTATGGGTTCAGATAGATTAAAGTCTATGTTATCAAGAAAGCAAAATGACCTTGAGATTGTTGGTAGAAATAAAGACGATCTTACCCGGATGACTGTATCAGAGCTAAAAGGAATCGAAGTGAAAATGGCTTTTCAAAACAGTACTCTTGTTTATGAAGTAAAAATGCCTTTGAACTTTAGTCCGGGGGTTCCTTATGCGCTTAATACCGATACCAGTAAAACCATTAGTATTGGTTTAGAAACCGGAACAATAGATTTAAGCAAAATGAAAAGCAAAGGTGACCGGGGCGGCAGCTCTATAGGAAGCGATAATTCCGGTGGTGATGAAATGGGTACTGAAGGAAATGATATGGGCGGTGGTGATCAAGGGGGTGGAGGTGGTTCTTATGGAAGACGCAGAGGCGGCGGCGGGTACCAATCAGGTGCTTCATTGCCCTCCCAATTTAGTTTCTGGGCTGAAGTTAAACTTGCTTCCGGTAAATAAAATTCGAAATTATATTGACTACATAAGTCCTTTAGGAACGGATTTAATATCCGTTCCTATTTTTTTAGAATAATTTATTTCTTGGTTTCCAATTCTTTATAAAACTTCTGCAAAACATAAAACGCCTTCTTCTTTATCCCTTTATTTGATATAAGCCCTTTTCTATTCCAACCGTCTTCATAATGTGGAAGCACCCTCCGCGGCGATCTGAAATCGCATAAAATCCACGGAGTCATTCCCCTTAGCTGAGATATCTTCTTTATCATTTTGATCTGCTGTTTATAAAGATATTCCTGATATTCTTCTGAAAACCTCGTTAATTTATCTGCGTGATAACCGCCAAGCGCATCGCCCCCGAACTCTGTAATGATTACGGGTTTATCATAGTTTATTTTCCATTTTACTTCTGAACATTTATTCGGCAACCCGTCATACCAACCGATATATTCGTTAAAAGCAAGAACATCTACATAATCTGCAAAGGGATCCTGAACTATTTGCGTAAGCGGGTCACTGGGATTTGTATGTTTTTCCATAGCTGCACTTATCAATCTTGTACCGTCCATTTTTCTTGCAAGCACGGATAGCGAAATGAGAAATTTATTTCTTTCATCACTAACCGGTGTTTCATTTCCCATCGACCAAATTATTACCGAAGCGCTGTTCTTGTCGCGCTCAATTGCTTCGCTTAACTGATTCTCTGCGTTTGCTAATGTGTTTTTGTCCTTCCAATCGATAGTCCAGTAAACAGGTATCTCTTCCCAAACCATTATCCCCATTTTTTCTGCAGTGTGAATCATGTTTTCATTATGCGGATAATGCGCAAGCCTTACAAAATTGCACCCTAACTCCTTAGCCCAGCCAAGGAGCATCTCAGCATCTTTTATTGAATAGGCTCTTCTTCCTTTAAGAGGATTTTCTTCGTGAATGCTTATACCTCTTAAGAAAACAGGCTTGCCGTTAAGAAGTATGTCGGCTCCTTTAGCCGAGATAGTCCTGAAACCAATTTTATCTTTTATCTTATCTTCCCCTGAAGAGACAATTACATCGTAAAGCTTCGGATTTCCTGGCGACCATAAAGATAAATTTTTAACAGGAATATTAATTTTAACATATCCGGAATCATCCGTTTCAAATGCTGTATCAATTTTTGCTTCGGGAATTTCAATTTTAACCTTTTGTTTTGACGTGGCACCGTCCAGTTTTATAAATCCTTCAATTTCATTAAAGGAATTTTTCTTAAGCTGAATAAAATAATCCTGAATAAAAGTTTTTGGCTCTTTTACAAGATAAACATCCCGTGTTATGCCGCCGTAATTCCACCAATCAGTCATAACAGTCGGTACGCCGCTTAAATGGCGCTTATTATCAACCTTCACAACAACAAAATTATTTCCCTTTTTGACCAGGCTTGTAATTTCAAAGCAAAACGGCGTAAACCCTCCGGTATGTGTTCCAACTTTTTTCCCGTTCACATAAACTATAGATTCATAATTAGCCGCTCCAAAATAGATAAACAAGCGTGTTGTCAAATCAGCAGTAACCTTAAAATCTTTCTTATACCAAACTGTACCTTCGTAATAAAAAAGCTTCGGGTCTTGAGAGTTCCAATCTCCGGGCACTTTTAACTGATGTTCTGACGTAAATTTATATTCAATCAGTTGCGTCTTATCATGTTGAATTTCATTTCTGAAGAATCCATCACTGCTTTCTTTATGTCTGTAATCATAAAATCCCGCTTCATAAGGATCGACAATAATTTGCCATTCCCCGTCAAGCGAAATTATATTTCGTCCAGTCACATTTATTAGCGGAAGGTTATGTGCTGTTAAGTCGGTTATGCTTGAAATTATTAACATAGCAACCACCGGCAAAAAATATCTTTGAAAGAATGATTTACTTTTATGCATGGTATTTTTTTTAGTTAGTATTATATAAAAATAAGACTTGCTTGTTTATCCCAATTAGAAAAATCAAAAATCCCAAATAAAAACAGTCTCTTTCACAAAATAACAAAATCTAATGAGAAAATAATACAAAAGAAAAACTAATTGAACACAACATCGGTAAGGTTTTAATGTAAGATTTGATTTCTTGAAAAAGTTTCCGCCTTATGCGAAAAAAACCCCCCGTATTTAGGGGGGTTTTTAGGAGGACATGAGATTTATTTTAACGACTTGAGAACTGTTTCGGCTACACCTTTATAGACAGGATCAGCCTTTGCTTTTTCAAGAGATTCCTTAGCCATTTTTGTATTATTCTTTTTACTATACGCCACTCCCATATAATAATAAGGACCGCCCTCACCAATAGTCTTCTTATATTTTAATGCATTCTGGCTAGCTTTAATCGTATTATCATATTGGTTTAGTATGAAATAATCTCGCGCTAAGAAAAGATAAGCTGCATCATAATTATTGTAACTTACTGCCTTGTTCAAATATTCGATCGCTTTTTTATAATTTTTAACTTTATCTGCTCCTTGACCAAGATTTGTATAAGCAAGCGACATGTTAAACTTAACTGCATTCTTTAACGTGTCATTTTTTGATGTATCAAGGACTTTCTGAAAATTATTGATAGCATCTTGGTATTTGCCTAAATTAAAATATACGTTGCCAAGATCATTATAAGCGGCTTCAAAATCAGGTTTAGTTTTAATTGTATTCTCATAGTCTGTTATAGCTGCAGTAAGGTTATTCAATTTTACCTGAGCTACTGCCATCTGATAATAGATACGGTAATCTTTTTCAACCTTCAGAGCAGCTTCAAAGTCGGTTAGAGCGCCCGAATAGTCGGCTTTTTGCATTTTAACCAAACCGTCATTAAAAGGTTTTACAGCTGCAGAATCCATTGTTTGTGCAAGTACGCTAAAAGAAATAAATAGCGTTAGAATAAAGCTGAAAATTAAAAAAGTCTCTTTCTTCATAAGTAACTCCATTTTGTTAAATTAATAAATTATTTTATGCAGTAGTATAAATTAAACCTGTAGGCTTAATTGAGCAAAACATCCTAAAAAATATGGTTACCAACAGAAAATTTCCGCATACATAAAAAATAGAGGAGTAAAAAATAATAATCAATGATTTATTTAATCATTTGATATTAATGTCACAATGTTTTTTACAAGACTATAATTATAATCCAGTTGAAAAAAATCTCGAATATAAATAAAAAAGGCGTCAATTTAGACGCCTATCAGAAATTAATTCCCGAATTGAGGGATTAAAAATATCTTATTACTTGCGAGCTTTAGCTTCATTAACTACGATATTTCTTCCGTCTAATTCCGATTCATTCAATGCTTTGATAGCATTTTCTGCATCAGTAGAATTCTCCATCTCAACAAAACCAAAACCTCTTGATCTTCCGGTTTCGCGATCTTTTATAACTTTTGCTGAGACAACAGTTCCGTGTCCTTCAAAAGCTGTTTGTAATGCTTGATCGTCTATCGACCATGGCAGAGAACCTACAAATAATTTGGTACTCACTCTAGAACCTCTAAAAAAAATAATAAAAAACACCGGACTAATTCCGGATAAACAAAATTAAACATAATATTGCCCATAACCTAATTAAATCTGCCACCTTGGGGTAAGCGCACATTAAACTAAACCTCGGAGGTTTTTCTCTACACTATTTTAGGATATAATTCCTTCCTATATTTTGAAAGTCCCGTAGCGACGTTATATACAATTTTATTTTGGACAGATAT
>JAJYCM010000016.1 GCA_021778375.1 Bacteroidota bacterium | reverse complement strand
TCCTTCGTTATCTAAGTAACCGAGATCACCCGTATATAGCCAGCCATCTTTTAGTACTTCGGCTGTTTCTTCAGGGCGATTATAGTAGCCTTGCATAATGTTACGTCCGCGTGCAACTATTTCACCATCTTTAGTTTCAACTTCTAAGCATGATAATGGTAGACCCGCCGATCCAATTTTCCATTTGCCGGGATGTGTAAAGGTTATCATTGGCGCTGCTTCCGTCATTCCGAATCCTTCTAACATTTCAAAGCCGAGGGTCTTAAAATCTCTTGCTAAGTCTTCATCTAATTTTGCTCCGCCGCAAACCATGAATTCTATATTTCCGCCAAATTTTTCATGTACCTTTTTGAATATCAATTTGGAAAATGATCTTGAATTTATAATTCCCGCAAGTCTAAAAATTACTTTGGTAAGGATGCTTTTGTTGATTTGGTTCATTATCCCCTGACGAATTGCAGAATACAAACGAGGAACACCTATTGTGATTGCAATCTGATTTTTTTGCAACGTGTCAATTATATCTTCCGAGGTCATTGAAGGCGCCATAGCAATCGTTGCTCCGACAGACAGCGGCGCGATTAGCGTCCCGATTAAAGGGAAGATATGATGCAGCGGTAAAAGCGCTAACACGTTCCTGTCCTCAGTAAATATCGGAATCTCGATCGAAACAGCTTCAACATTTGCAATCAAGTTATCGTAAGAAAGCATTACACCCTTAGGATTTCCGGTTGTTCCTGAAGTATAAATTATTACAGCAGTATCGAAAACATTTTTGCTGTTGATTTCTTCAGGTGTGTAGTTGTAGCAATTATAATTTTGTTCTTCAAAAACAAATAGAATTATTTCGTACTTTAATAATTTGCATGCTTTAATAAAAGTTTCAACAGTCCCCTGTGAGCAGAAAATTATTTCGGGGCGGCAATCGTTTAGCATATATGCAACTTCATCAGCAGGCGCTAAACTATCTATTGGAACCGCTACTACATTGTTTTTCCATGCAGCATAAAATGCATAGCACCACTCAGGTCTGTTGGAAGAAAAGATAGCAGCCTTGGTTACTTTCTCTCCGCTAAACAGGGAAGAATAAAAATTGATGTGCCTAAGAAGCTCATCATAAGTGATTTTATTATTCTGCCAGACTAATGCAGTCTTTTCAACTTTTTTTATATACAAAATTAAAGTCCCATTTTAAATCCTATATTAAATTTACCAAAAAATATAGAGTATTTAAAGCTTCAAGTTAAATATGACCTTCCCTAATTTGAGACTAAATCCAGAATATTAAAAATATTACTTGACAATAGGATAAAAAGTTCGGAATTTAGTTAAAGTAAACGCTAAAGTAATCGATAACTTGAAGATTAAACTACTGTCTTAAGCGATTATTAAAATTTTTCAAGATAAAATTTTGATTGGATAAAAAGATGAGAGTAAGAAATTTAATTTATTTTTTTTTAGTTATGTTAATTTCATCAAATGTGCTAATTGCAAAACAACCTCGCTATGGGATATTTTATTCTATTCAAAAAAACGAGAAGTATGATATTGTTGTTGCTAATGATGGAAGCGGGAATTATACAACAATTCAAGCAGCTATAAATGCGGCACCGGATATTTCACAAAAAAGGGTTACAATTTTTATAAAAAATGGTATCTACAGTGAAAAGATAGTAATACCTTCCTGGAAAACAAAAATTACTTTGATCGGCGAAAACAAAGACAGTACAATTATTACTTACGGCGATTATCATGGAAAGGGCGATATAAATACTTTTACTTCCTACACTGTGCTTGTACAAGGAAATGATTTTCATGCAGAGAATATTACTTTCGAAAATTCTGCAGGGCGAGTAGGGCAAGCACTTGCATTAGCTGTAGAAGCCGACCGGTGTGTTATTAAAAATTGCCGCCTTCTTGGGAATCAAGACACACTTTATGCTGCTAATGATTCAAGCAGGCAATATTACGTAGACTGTTATATCGAAGGAACAACCGATTTTATTTTTGGAGATGCTACGGCGGTATTTAAAAACTGTTTAATCAGAAGTAAAAAGAATTCTTTTGTTACCGCAGCATCAACTTCTCCAAATCAAAAATTTGGTTATGTATTTTTAAATTGCAAGCTGATTGCTGATTCAGGAATAACCAAAGTATATCTTGGTCGCCCATGGCGTCCTTATGCGGCAGTGGCATATCTTAACTGCTATTTGGGTCCGCAAATTCTGCTCGCTGGATGGAATAATTGGAAGGACCCTAAGCGAGAAAAAACGGTTCGATATTCGGAATACAAATCGACTGGTCCGGGTGCCAATCCTAAAGATAGGGTTCCTTGGTCTAGACAGCTATCTGCTAATGAAGTCCGCAATTATACTCTAAAAAATATTTTTGGTAATTGGAATCCAGAGGAAAATTAGAGAATGAAAATAATATATAGAGCTATCGATTATGTTAAGTCTCTTAAATTACCGCACTATTCACACGAAATATTCGAGTATTGGAGGAATGGAATTAGAAAAGTTTCTGCATGGCTTCATTATTATCATATTCCATTACTACTTCAGTATTCCTCCATATTATTATTTCCAATAATATTTTTATTCACACCTGCGAATTTAAGCGCGCAAGAATATAAAAACATTACTAATTCTACTGCGAAAGCCTGGGTGCCGGATTTAGGAAACGGCAAGTATAAAAATCCGATTATTTATGCTGACTATTCCGATCCCGATGTAATTAGAGTAGGGAATGACTTTTATTTGGTCTCTTCCAGCTTCGATCAAATTCCAGGACTGCCAATCCTTCATTCAAAAGATTTAGTGAATTGGACGATCATTGGTCATGCTCTTTTACGCCAGCCTCCTTACAATGTATATTCTAAAGTACAACATGGAAACGGCGCATGGGCTCCGTCAATTCGGTATCACAAAGGTGACTATTATATATACTACCCCGATGTTGACTTTGGGATTTACATGGTGAAGGCAAAAAATCCTGCCGGTCCTTGGTCGATTCCAGTTCTTGTACAAGCCGGAAAGGGTTTGGAGGATCCTTGCCCGCTTTGGGACAATGACGGCAAGGCATATCTTATACATGCATTTGCAGGAAGCCGGGCAGGGATAAGAAACTTGCTCGTACTTAATCGTATGAATCCAGAGGGAACGAAAGTCCTTGATGAAGGTGTAATAGTCTATGACGGGCATGAAAAAGACCCTGGAGTTGAAGGACCAAAGCTTTATAAGCGAAACGGATATTATTATATTTTTGCTCCTGCCGGTGGTGTAAAGCTGGGATGGCAGATTGTACTTAGATCAAGGAACATTTATGGACCCTTTGAAAGAAGAGTTGTTATGAAACAGGGTACCACTAGCATAAACGGACCTCATCAGGGTGCTTGGGTTGAAACAAAATCAGGTGAATCGTGGTTTATTCATTTTCAGGATAGGGGCGCATATGGAAGGGTAGACCTGCTTGAACCTATGAAGTGGAAAGATGGATGGCCTATAATAGGCGTTGATCCTTCAGGCAGCGGTATAGGGCAACCGGTTTTAACATATCGGATGCCTAATGTCGGGAAAACATATTCAATTAAAGTTCCTCAGACATCCGATGAATTTAATAGTTTAAGGTTGGGTATGCAATGGCAGTGGCAGGCTAATCCTGGAGCAACATGGTTGTTTACATCCGGAGACGGTAACTTGCGTTTGTATGCTCAGATTGTTCCGGATAGTATTAAAAATTTATGGGGAGTGCCTAATATTCTAATGCAGAAATTCCCCGCAGAACAATTTACTGCAACCGTTAAGTTTAGGTTCCACCCATTATTAAACGAAGACAAAGTTGGTTTTATTGTTATGGGTGCAAGTTATGCCTATTTATCATTGATAAAGAAAGAAGATGGAATTTATCTTTGCTATTCAACGTGTCTTCATGCAGATAAAGGAAAGCCCGAGAAGACGGAAGTGATATCCAAGTTATCTGATAGTACTACATATTTCCGAGTTAAGGTTACAAAAGGCGCACTTTGTGAGTTTAGCTTTAGCACGGATGGATTAAACTTTACTAATGCAGGGAAGCCGTTTACTGCCGTGCCCGGTCGGTGGATAGGCGCAAAAGTTGGAATGTTTTGTACAAGTCGAGAGAAATCCAATGATTCCGGGTATGCAGATTTCGATTGGTTCAGAGTTTTCCCGGTGAATTGAATGGGATTTATCAGCAATATTTTTTTCTTTCAAAAAATAACTTGACAATTGTTTTTAAATTATGCAAGTTAGTACACGTTAAAGTTATCGGTTAAGTTAACGATAACTACCGTGTTATAATTATTCATTAAATAGGTTAGTACACTGAATATTTTTACTGCCATATTAAAGTCAAAACAACTCAAACTAGCTATTCTAAGGCGTTCTGCACGCTCGATTGAACTTACTCTTCACTATTTACTGAAATCCTTAACTTATTCTCTTATAATGAAAAAGATAGATAATTCATTTTATTCGCGGCTGCTTATAGACCCGAATGTTGAGCAGATAAATAAGAATTTCTCTCCGAGAAATCAAAAATAAAAACTCATATCAGTGACAAGTACTTCTTGTCTATTTGAAAGACAAATATGTGACTTACCGGGCGAAGCTGTGTCCGGATAATTTAATAAAGTTAGAGAGTGACAAATTTTTCGTTAAGATTTTGGAATTTAATCTTAACTAAATATCAAACAAAAACCCTCTTGGTAATATGTCTATCAAGATGGTTATTTTTTAACATCTTCAACTATAAAGTAGGAGGTTCATTATGAAAGCTCGTTTAATAAATTCTTTCCTTGTGCTAATGTTCTTGTTTGGAGTATCGGCGTCTAATGTGTTTGGACAGACGGCTGCTTCAGCAAACTGGTATCTTGACCAGGCAGATTCCACAAGCCCTAATGTCATAATAGGGAATTTAAGTCCTAATTATGTTGCCGGTTCAGATTCCTTTTTCTTTGCAAAATATTATGCATTTACTGCTCAACCTACTGACCCTTTAGTGGGCGATAGTTATGGTATAGCTTGGTGGCCAGGTTATGATGCAAGCAATACTAAAATTTCTTGGGGATTAGAAACTGCTCAAAAAAGTGGCCGATATGTCCAACTTGCTGTCTCTCCAAAGGCAGGCAATTCGTTTAGTGCAGATACTATTTCTATCTGCCTTGCAGGTGGCGGTACAGGTCTTATGAGAGCTAATCTTTATTATTCTACAGATCCTCAGTTTTTTAATCCTACATTGTTAAATCCATCTGATACCGGATTAGTTTTAACACATGCTACAAATGTTGGCCTTACTCAATACATTTATCCAGTGACTATTCAGGTAAATAACGGACAGTCGCTTTATGTTAGAATTTTTCCTTGGTATACCGGTTCAATGTCGAACTCTAAATATTTAGTTACTCAAGATGCTTATATTGCAGGTACTACTACTCCTGTGACTGCAGTTAAAGAAACTACTGTCCTGCCTAAAGTATATTCACTTGCACAGAATTATCCCAATCCTTTCAACCCATCTACTCTAATCAGCTTCAGCTTAGAAAAAGCCGGGATGACAAAATTAGATGTCTATAATCTTCTTGGTCAAAAAGTTGCCAGTTTAGTTAATGCAAATCTTGCAGCTGGTCAACATAGCGTCAATTTTAATGCTGACAATCTGCCTTCGGGAATGTATATCTATACTCTAAACTCCGGAAGCTTTTCAGTTACTAAGAAAATGGTTCTTCTTAAGTAATTTATACTAAAAGAATATTTATGGGCGCTCTCAGTTGTAAAGCGCCCATATTTTATTTACTTACCCAACTCAGCTTACGCAGGATTTCCCTTTGGAGTAATGGAATGTTGGAATAATGGAAAATAATAATCTATTCCGTCATTCTATTTTTCCCAACCTGCCTGGCGGCAGACAGGTATTCCAAAGGTTGCGTAACATGAGTTACCTAAAACAAAATAATTAGACAAATTTTAGTGTCAGTATTTTTTGGGAATTTGTGAAAAGCACTTCTAAAAACTACATTTTTTGATACCACAGTTTGATAAAACATATCATATAGCTTTATAAAAGTCATTAATTATTCTTTAATTTTTTTGTACTCTGCTATTATTCCTATGGATAGAAAAATTCGATCAAAATTTTACTTGTTTGAATGAAACTGTGCCATTTTTGTCACACTTTTTTTGGGCAATATTTAGGTAAGAATTATAGAGCTTGTTGAGAGGTGTTATAGGCTTGTCAGATGCCTGGTAGAAATAGGGAAAATTTAGGAAAAAACAGAGTGAAAAAAGGCTAAGGTGTGACAAAATGTCCGATTGGTGATTTTTGAGGGTAGTCGACACAGTAATATATTATTATCTCTTATAATACAGAAAAATTCAGATATAATGTGCATTACTAAAGACGGGAATGATGGAAAAATGGAATAAAGGGAAATTCCTCAGTATTCCATTTTTCCAACATTCTATTATTCCGATGGTAAATCCTGCGTAAGATGATTTATTAAAACAAAATTGCTAAAATAAAACTAAGGTTAAATACCTTAGGTAAAAATTGTTAATTCATTCATTTATAAATAAAATAATAGCTATATTTTTAGGAGACTAACGACATGCTACTAAAGATACCAAAGTTGTTCCCTAATTTTTCAAAAGTAGGGAAGTTATTCATCTTTATCTTTTTAATGATTTCTGCTTCGGCAATAGCTCAGAACAGGAGTAGAATTGTTGGAAGTGCGAAAGATGCCTCAACAGGCGAAGCCTTAATTGGTGTAAACATTATTGTCCAGGGTACAAATCTTGGCGCTGCGACGGACATAAACGGAAAATATTTTATTGTAAACGTTCCCGTAGGAACTTATACATTAAAAGTTTCAATGATTGGTTATAAGACCCAATTTATTAAAGGCGTTGAAGTTTCCTCCGATCGCGTAAGTCAGCAGGACATAAAAATGGAGCCTGCAACAATTGAATCGAAAACCATTGTAGTTACAGCCAAGCGGGATGCGCTCCACAAGGAGGTCTCAAGCACTCAGTTGGTTGTTACCGATAAAGAAATAACTAATTCTTCGGGTGTAAGGGAAATAAATTCTTTCCTTGAAAAATTACCCGGTATAGGAACAACAACTAATGGTTATCTAACAATAAGAGGCGGCAGCGCAGATCAGGTTGGGACTATGGTAAATGGTTTATCATACAATAACGCCTCTAACGGTAACTCAGAAACCTCTATACCTTTGAGTTCTATTGATCAAATATCTGTACTGTCGGGCGGTTATAGTGCAGAGTATGGAAATTTTAGATCAGGATTAATAAATATTACAACAAAGGGCGGAACAATGGATGGTTATCATGGTACCTTTTCATTTTCTGCCGACAATTCTCACATGAGGAGATTCGGGCAATCATATTTTGATCCTCATAATGATTTTTTAGTTTCATATCTTGATCCTTCAGTAGCATTTCAGGGTACAGCAAAAGCATGGGGCAGCAATTCATATAATTATCAACAGCATCCGTTTTTTGTAGGTTACAATGCTTATGCAGCAACTTATAATAGAGGGAAGGCAGCTAATCAGCAGACAACTCCGTTAGACTTGTATTTGCTTTCAGCTTGGATGTATCGTGTTGTTCCCGATTATCAAGGCTTAGCCAAATTAGGTTACACGGTTCCGGAAGCCCAACAAAAGTTATTTGCAGCGAGGGCAGGCTCAGAAGGAGGAAGCGATTGGAATTTTGACGGAGGCTTCGGCGGTCCTATACCTTTTGTTAGCCAGGCTTTGGGTGATGCTACTTTTTATATTTCCAACAATTCATCCCAGCAGCATTATGTTTTTCCTGTTACACTGACTCAGGATTTCTCATCTACGACATTATTAACAATAAAGTCGACACCTGCTAAAAGCACAACGCTTACATTAAACGGTCTTTGGAAGAGAGAAAATGGTGTTTCCCCGATTATACCTGTTAACGGAGATGCTCCGGATGCAAATGACCGCGGTGGTTTTATGCCGCTAAACAATCTTTATTATGCTTATAATGATTTCAAATATTCTTATGATCCTAATTATTATCCTATCTTAAATCAAACTACGGTGATGACGGGACTAACATTGAACCATATGATTAGTCCGACAACATATTATGAATTTACTTTGGGATATTCATTAATAGCAGATCAAACTCCAACGGGTGATAATAGGGATACTGCAACAATTACAAGCTTTGGTCCATTTGGGGTTGATGAGATGCCTTTTGGCAAATCTCAGTTCTTACCTGAACAATACAGCGCCTATTCATTTAATGTTCCATGGATAAGCAATATGGTATTCGGGCATCGTGAAGGAGATTTGCATGATATGCAAAAAACTAGTCAATATAGTGCTAAGTTTAATATTGCGTCGCAGCTCGATGAACACAATTATTTAAAAGCAGGTATAGAATATAATCTTATAGATTTAGATCATACCTTTTATGAATTGTGGAACCAGAATGCTTATAATACTTATGAGTATAATTATCATCGTAAACCAAGCCAGACGGGCTTGTATGTCCAGGATCAGTTAACCTATCAGGAAATTGTAGCCAACCTTGGAGTCAGATTTGACTATTATTATAGCGGCGGCGGTGTTTGGCCGGCTCAACCTTTTGCTTATGCCGCTTTTGCGCCGCAATCTGTAGATACTAGCTTGTATAGTTTGTTAGCAACGGGACAATCCTATATCTGGAATTATTGGAATCAATATAACCAGACGCATCCGGGATTTTTACAGACCACTAAGAACTTTTTTACTGTTAGTCCGCGTATCGGACTTTCATTCCCTATTACAACTGATTCGAAATTCTATTTTAACTATGGGCAATTTAGGTCTAATCCTCCTTATTATACTATGTTTCAATTTAGCTACCGGTATACTAAGAACGGATTATATAAGATGGCAAATCCAAACCTCGAGCCACCTAAAACAACTTCTTATGAGTTAGGTGTGGCTTATAACTTCTATAGTACCTTAACAGCGCGAGTATCAGGATATTATAAAGATATTACCGGTCAGTACGGCACCGTAACATATCAATCGGCACAACCACAATACTCAAGCCTTAATTATAAATCATATGCCAGCAACCAATATCAATCAATTCAAGGTGTTGAGTTAAACATTGAGAAAAATGATAATTCCTGGATTACAGGCTGGTTAAACTTTGATTATATGCTTTCAAAGGAAGGCAATACAGGAGTAAGTACGATTACAGATATTGTTATTAATAATTCTCAGTCGACACTTTATCAAGGAAACGAAACAAGGACATTGCCTACACCTAGTTTAAATGCAAACCTTACATTTAATTCGCCAAGCAATTGGGGTCCCAAAATACTTGGGGCAGATGTATTAGGAGATTGGTCACTTACATTTTACGGCAGTTGGTCGGCAGGAAGTTATTTTACCTGGAATCCATTAAATGATCCTTATACAAATAATAATCAAGAATGGCCGGATAATTATGATGTTGACGTGAAATTGACGAAGACATTTAACATTGCTAAGACAACAGCTTCATTTTATATCGATGTAACAAATGTATTTAATATAAAGCACAGCTTAATGAGCAAAGGGTATCCATTTGGGTCTACAACAGATGAACAATTATATCTTTCTTCACTTCATCTTCCAATGTATAACTCACCACAATTTGATAAGCTTAGGACACAGAATCCTGGTTATTATATTGCCGGAAATGATAAGATTGGCGACTTAAGATCAAGTTCTAAGCCTTATATAAATGACCCGAATTATTCGTTCTTTTTGTATGATCAGCCCAGAGATATTTGGGTGGGGATGAAGTTAGATTTTTAACAAAAAATGAAATTGGAGATAGAAATGGAAACTCGTAAAAGTAAATTTCTAAGAAATATAATACTTAGAATTACAATTAGCTTGCTATTATTTTTAGCAGCAAATTCAAGCATTAAAGCTCAAACGCAACCTGAGCTTCAAACGGCAGTAATGAAGATGGGGCATATATGGCTTGGCGTATCGGCAAATGGATACAGGTCAAGTTTTGAATACCTCGGAGGTTTCTTCCCAAATGATTTCGATATCATGGCTGATAGAGGGCAATATGCAGAAGGGTTTGCAGGAGCCGGGATAGTAATGACTGCATTACACTGGCCAAATCCGAATCTTAAGTCAAAAGTAAATCCTACTCAGGATTCAGTTGAAAACCCGGCATCTTATACTTATCAAACAAATCTATTTTCGAATTGGCAGGTTGGTAAGGTGACCGTACCTCTTACAAATTATTTACGTTATGGAATCCCTCAACAAGTAGTAAATTTTAATACTGTACCATTAACTAATTTTGGAACTGTGAACCCATCATACAGTGGTTTCGCCAATCATTCTTTTGACGATATTGCTGAAGTAACAGATTCAACAATATTAGGAATGACAGTAAGCAGGAAATTATTAGCCTGGTCGCAGAATTATAATGACAATTATGTAATTGCTGATTTGATGTTTACAAATGTTTCAGCAGATACATTAGATAGTGTATACATAAATTTATACGAGGGAAAAGATAATTTAGAATATTCTAACGGGCATAATCCTGCGCCTGCAACAACGGATAATTTTAATATGCAAATTAACTGGCAGCATTATTACGGAGCAAAACCCGGAGATTCGTTAAGAGTATTTTATGAATATAGCGCTGATGATCCGGGAAAGCCGGGAGATAATATGGGAGCGCCTGCTCTTTCACAAGGCGGTAGATTACTTGATCCAAACATGACATTCTTTTCAATTATACATGCTTCTGCAGTGCCTTTTACCGATCCCTCGGGAGATATTGACGACCCACTACAGCCAAAAGTAACATATCAAGGCAGGCTATTTCCAAATCAGCCGCCAAATGATCCATACAATAATAGTAACTACTATGCCGTTAGAGGTGCATTTGCAGATGATAATCCGATGCCCGGAGAATATCCCGGAACGCATCATGAATTAAATTCTGATGAATTTGGTGTTAGTGATAATACACAAGTGCCGGCAGCATATCCAGCGAACGAATCTTACAGATATGTTAGCTTTGGACCATACAACATTCTTCCGGGTCAGAAAGTTCATATTGTTTATGCAAGCGGGTATGCAGGCATAGGATTTCAGGTTGGTCAAACTGTCGGGCAGCAATGGTTAGATAAGACGCTTCAAGATCCTCCTAGCGCTGCACAAACTCCCGGATGGAACGCAACGACAGGTTTATTACCATCTAACTTTGCTTTTCCAGCAAGTGATAACGAAATAGATAAGAGAAAAGATAGATGGGTCAGTCTTGGAATCGATTCTGTTATGTTAAGTGCATACAGAGCGAAATGGAATTATGATCATAATTATAATATACCTCAAGCGCCCCCACCTCCGGCTACATCTACAGTTACCGGTTATGGAGATGGTGTGGAAATAGACTGGACTGATCCACAAGCCGAAAGTCTCCCGAATTTTTCCGGATATAGAATTATGGCTCGCGTATCTAACGCAGATACCATTTTTTATCAACCAATTTATGATTCAGATGCAAACGATAAAGGGAGCTTACATACATTCAAAGATAAAAATGTTTTATTCGGAGCTCAGTATTACTTTTACATCCAATCAAAAGCACTCATAAGTGCAACAGATCCAAATGCGGATCCAAGTACGCGGGGTAAAATGATGTATAGCAGCAGACTGCTATATCCGGACATTGATTTCGTTAACCCTCCCCGACCAAATCAGAATGACATGTCTAAAATTAGAATAGTTCCGAATCCATATAACATAAAGGATCCCTTGTTAATTACTTATGGATTTACAAACCAGAGAAATATTACTTTTTATAATTTACCTGCATTTTGTACAATCAAAATATTTACTGAGAATGGTGACCTGGTACAAACTATACAGCATAACGATCCACAAAAAACAGGTTCGCAATCTTGGGATATGCTAACTTCAAGCCAGCAGGTAATAAATAGCGGAGTTTATATAGCGGTATTTCAAAAGCCAGACGGTGAATTATCATATCAAAAATTCGTCGTTGTACGATAATTAATAAGGAGTTTTAAAATGAATTTTAAGCTTAATTCTAAGATAATTATAACGCTATTTGCTGTTTTTCTTTTCGGAGTAAACGGCTTTGCGCAGGTTGGGCTGAATAAATTAGCTCAGAGCACTATGAATTTCCAATTGGTAAGTCTATCTCCCAGAGCGAGCGGCATGGGAGATGCCTATTATGCAGTTGGAACCGGTGCTGAAAGTATTTTTTATAACCCTGCCGGTTTAACGGAGTCAGACAAGACTTTTAATATTGTAATTGAATATACACAATGGATTGCAGATATAAACTACCTTGCCGGTGCAGCATCATGGAACCTGGGTAACTACGGTACCGTAGGTGTTAGTTTGTTGAGCGTAAATTATGGAACAATTAACGGAACAAGCTTAGACCCTAATACCGGCAGTGCGCTGGGATATATAGACAACGGGACACTTAATAATGTTAATGCTTATTCCTTTGGTCTGTCTTATGCAAAAGCAATTTCCAACCAGTTCTCCATTGGTGGTAATATTAGAATAGCCGGACAGAACTTGGGCTCTAATAATTTCTATAATTCTACTTCCGGTGGGTATAACGGTAGTATAAATAATAATGCAACCGCATTGGTATTTGATGCCGGCGTAAAGTATTATACCGGTTATAAGAGCTTTAGGTTTGGTATGGCTATAAGGAATTTCTCTTCTGATATTAAAAGGGAAGCAATCTACGAGCAACTGCCTTTAACATTTACATTGGGCACTGCAATAGATTTGATGGATTTTATAAACCCTAATCATTCATCAAAAGATGCATTAACACTGGCAGTAGACTTTTTACATCCCAACAACTACTCTGAAAGATTTAATATAGGTATGGAATATAAATTATTTGGTATGTTGGCTTTGAGAGCGGGCTACCAGACTAATCAAGATATTCAATCATGGTCAGCAGGAGTCGGGTTTAATTCTTCCGTAGCCGGAAAAGATGTTGATGTAAATTATTCGTTTTCAAAGATCGATATTTTTAATAACGTCAACCGATTATCGGTCGGATTTGCATTCTAATTAAGTAGAAATCTATGAAAAATATTTTCTCCGTTGTTGTAATTCTTTTTGTTGTTAATAATCTCTATGCCATAAATGATATAAATGCAGGCAACGGAGAAAATAATAATGTAGTTAAAATAAAAAGGGATTTGGCAGTATTAATGACCGATTCCTTTATGGCAAGTCATCCAAAGTATATCTCATACGATTCGACGAAGCCAAAATGGGATTATGAATTTGGTTTTATGTTATACGCTATCTGGAATGTTTATGAAAAAACAGGTGATCAAAAGTATTTCGATTATATAAAAGCTAACCTTGATTATTATATAAATAATGAAGGTGAGATAAAAACCTATAAACCTCAAAATTTTAGGTTAGACGACATTGAACCAGGACGAGCAATATTAAACCTATATGATAAAACCAATGTCAAAAAATACGAAAAGGCGGCATTTCTTTTAAGAAAGCAGCTTAATGAACAGCCGCGAACCAAGGAAGGCGGATTCTGGCATAAAAAGATTTATGAGCATCAGATGTGGTTAGACGGACTTTATATGGCAGAGCCATTTTATGCGGAGTTTGCAAATAAATTTAATGAGCCAAAAGATTTTGACGATATAGCACACCAGTTCATTTTGATGTATGATCATTCTAAAGATAAAAGAACAGGGCTGCTTTATCATGGTTGGGATGAGTCTAAAACTCAAAAATGGGCTAATCCTAAAACAGGTGATTCTCCAAGTTTCTGGGGAAGAGGAATGGGTTGGTATTTAATGGGTTTAGTTGATGTGCTGGATTATTTTCCTAAAGATAATCCACAGAGAGAGAAGTTAATTTCTATTCTTCGTGAAGAATCAAAAGCTCTGTTAAGATATAAAGATAAAAAAACAAACCTGTGGTATTTAATTTTAGATAAGCCCGGCACAATTGGAAATTATTTGGAAGCTTCTTCCTCTGCAATGTTTATGTATGTTTTTGCTAAAGGCGCAAAGAAGGGATATCTCAGCAAGAAATATTATTCAATTGCAAAGGAGATATATACAGGCTTCAAGCAGAATTTAATCAAAGAAAACAATGATGGGATTCCTAATATCATAAATACAATTAGCGGAGCAGGTTTAGGCGGTAAACCATATAGAGACGGAAGCTTTCAATATTATGTAAGTGAGCCCCAAAGGGTGAATGATTTTAAGGCAATAGCTCCTTTTATATTGGCTTCTTTAGAATTGGGTAAATAGAAAGAACTATTTTATTTCATAATTATTTCAGGTATTAAAAAATGAGAGAAAAATTACTTTCATTATTAAAAATTACTTTTTTCTTATTCTTAGCATGGGTTGGATTATCAGGTTCGGCAAAATGTAAGTCAAACAATATTGTTAAAGGGAAAGATTCTAAAAAAATTGTCGGGTTGGATTACTTTTTTAACCATGAATTTATAAAAGACAAAGATGGCAAAGAGGTGCAATATCATTATATTTGGGAAGATACTGCTAACTCAGGCTATTCCGAATTAGGAGAGGTTATAAAAGGACTTGGTGCAAAACTTGGGGAATTACATGAAGCACCTACTATTAAAAACTTAGAAGACTTTAGTATATATATAATAGTCGATCCAGATACGCCATTAGAGACTAAGCATCCAAATTATATTGGTAGTAAATCAATAACAAACATAGTGAAATGGGTTAAAGCCGGGGGAGTGCTAGTACTTTTCGGAAATGATAAAGGCAATTGCGAGTTTGAACATTTAAATATGCTTGCCGGGGAATTCGGGATTCATTTTAATGAAGACAGCCGGAACGATGTAATCGGCAAGAATTATAATATGGGAAAATTTGATAACCTTCCTGCTATCCCGATATTTAGGGGAGTAAACAAGATATATCTAAAGGAAATTAGCACACTGAAAATATCAATGCCTGCTAAGGCAGTTCTTACAGATAAAGGTGACGTTATAATGGCTTCTGCAAAGGCTGGTAAAGGATTTGTATTTGCGGTAGGTGATCCATGGATTTATAATGAATACATTGATCATAGAAAATTGCCTGAAGATTTTCAAAATAGAAAAGCAGCGGAAAATTTATTTGCGTGGTTACTTGATAAAGCCAGGGAGAAAAAATAAGATTCCCTCAAGCCAAGTTTTATATAATTAAAATGAAATATTAATACAAGCAAAAAAATTACAAAGAACTTAAGGATTAAGATTACACATATGGAAGCAGAATTATTAAATCAATTTCGTTTTTTCGATCCAAATGAAAAAGTAAGAGAGATTGCGAATGAATTATATTCAAACGTAAAAGATTTGCCGATTATAAGTCCACACGGGCATGTAGATCCAAAATTATTAGCAATAAACGAATCATTTCCCGATCCAGCAGAATTAATAATTATACCCGATCATTATATTTTCAGGATGCTATACTCTCAAGGCATTTCACTTGAATCTCTTGGAGTTCCTACCGTTGACGGAACCACCGTAGAAACAGATCACCGGAAAATATGGAAGATTTTTGCAGAAAATTTCTATCTTTTTGCAGGTACACCAACCGGTGCTTGGTTAAAGCATGAACTAGTTGAAGTATTTGGTATAAATGAAAAATTAAATGCAAAGAATGCTGATAAGATTTACGATTTAATATCAGCAAAACTTAAGACAAAAGAATTTCTTCCAAGGACATTGTTCGATAAATTTAAGATTGAAGTGCTTTCAACAACGGACGGTGCATCAGACTCACTTGAGTACCATAAAATAATTAAGGAATCAGGCTGGGAGGGAAGAGTAATTCCGTGCTTTCGTCCAGATGCAGCAGTAAATATAACCGGTTCAAGTTGGAAGAATGAAATTGACAAACTAAGTCAGGCAAGTAAAATAGATGTAGTAACGTATAAGAGTTTCATAAGTGCAATTGAAAACAGAAGAGAGTATTTTAAATCCGTGGGAGCTGTTTCGACAGATCAAGGAATTGTTTCGCCCTACACTCATCAACTAAGCGATAAAGAAGCTGAGGATATATTTCAGCATGCATTAAAAGGCAAAGCAACTGAAGAAGAGGCAACTTTATTTACTGCAAACATGTTGATGGAAATGGCGAGGATGAGTGTTGAAGACGGCTTAGTTATGCAAGTGCATCCAGGTTCAATGAGAAATCATAATGAAAGGATATTCAAAAGATTTGGTTTAGATAAAGGTGCAGATATTCCGCTGCAGACCGAATATACTAGAAACTTACATGAACTTTTGAATAAATACGGGAACGACAACAGACTTACATTAATAGTTTTTACACTTGACGAATCAAACTATGCTAGAGAACTAGCCCCATTAGCCGGGCATTATCCAGCAATGAAACTAGGTCCATCATGGTGGTTCCATGACAGCATAGAAGGAATGATTCGATTCAGGCAAAATGTAACAGAAACAGCAGGGGTATATAATACTGTAGGATTTAATGATGATACCAGAGCATTCCTGTCAATTCCGGCAAGGCATGATTTATCAAGAAGAGTTGACTCAAATTTTCTTGCAGGCCTAGCAGCAAAGCACATAATTGATTTGGCTGAAGCAAAAACATTAAGCGAAGCTTTAGCATACGGATTGGTTAAAAAGGCTTATAAACTTTAATGAAAAATAATGTGTCTAATTTGTACATTGCAATAAAAGTAGTTCAAATTATTACACAACATTTAAATAAAACCCAATAAACTCTATATTACATAATGGCAAATGTTAAAGTTATTAAACCGGAGAGGATAAATTGGAAAAAAGTATTCATATTACTTTAGACGACATAGCTAAAAGATTAAATGTTTCAAAGGTGACTGTTTCCAAAGCGCTAAGAGGGCATCCGGACATTTCGAAAGAAACTACTCAGCTTGTAAAGAAAGTGGCAGAGGAGTTGGGGTACACGCCAAATTATATGGCACGAAACCTATCGTCGCGGCATTCAAATACAATTGGGGTTGTAATACCAAAGATTGCCCACTTTTTTTTCAGCGCAGTTATTGAATCAATATATGATGCAGCCTTTTATAATAATTATGAGATAATTTTAACTGTTTCGCAAGAAAGTGAAGATAGACAAACAAAGCACATAGAATCACTTTTAGCAATGCGAGTTGATGGGCTAATCATTTCAATTACTCAACAGACACGCGATCTGTCGATTTTTGAAAAAGTAAAGAGGCAAGGAATACCTTTAACCTTTATTGATAGAATATTAGATATTCCGAATACTAGTTCGGTAACCGTTGACGATAGAGGGGGGGCGTTTCAGGCAATAGAACATGCGATAAAACTAGGTTACACAAAGATCGGGCACTTAGCAGGGTTTCATGAAATCAACATCGGTTTAAAGAGATACCAGGGATTCGAAGACGCAATGAAACAATATGGAGTTGAAATAAATCCAGATTGGGTAATACATGGTAGTTTTGGAGAAGAAGCCGGCTATCGTGGTTTCATGCAAATGTATAACAATAATAATTTACCCGAATTTCTTTTTACGGTAACTTATCCTGTTGCATTAGGGGTTTACGCAGCAGTACAGGAAGTCGGATTAAAAATTCCAGATGATATTGATATCATGTGTTTTGGAAATAGTGATGTAAACCGGTTTATCTCACCATCCTTAAGCTGTGTAAATCAGCCTACAGAAATGCTTGGTAAAAAGGCGGTTGAGGTAACATTGGATCATATAAGGAACATAGATTCATTTGTGCCTAAGCATATTGAAATTCCTACGGAACTTCTTTTGAGAGAAACTTGTTCAGCAAAAGGAATGATTTTATTTTCCAAAGCTGGATTAACCGGTAGTTAAGGCATATAATTTTTTTGTTCTAAAATAGTAATCGATAAAGTAAACGATATAGCCGAAAATACTGAGCAAGTCATGAGACCCAAATTTGTAAAAATTCATAAGAAAGATAATGTAGCAATTGCAATTTCAAGAATTGAAAAGGACGAAAAGATAATTGTAGATAATGTTAAAATTCAAATTCTTAATGAAATTAATCAGGGACATAAAATTGCTATAAGGGATATTGAAGAAGGAGAAAATATAGTTAAGTATGGCCATGTAATTGGACATGCTACTGGAAGGATCAAAGTTGGTGAATGGGTTCATTCTCACAATGTCAAAACTAATCTTAGTGATATTATTAATTATAAATATGAGCATACTGATTTCTTAAACGATAAAGTATTGTCAGATATTCCGACATTCGACGGCTATAAGAGAAGAAATGGAAAAGTTGGTACGCGAAATGAAATATGGATAATAAATACAGTAGGGTGTGTAAATACATCGGCTGAAAGAATAGCGAAGATTTGCAATGAAAGATACAAATCAGAAAATTTTGATGGAGTATTTGCATTTGCGCATCCTTATGGATGCAGCCAGCTAGGAGATGACCTAACAAATACACAGAAAGTTTTATCAGGGTTGATGAGGAATCCCAATGCCGGTGGAGTTTTAGTAATCGGCTTAGGCTGTGAAAACAACCAGATTAAATCTCTTTTAAGATTAGCAACAGGAATAAATGAAGAGAGACTAAAATCATTTAATTCTCAGGAAGTTAAAGATGAGATTGAAGAAGGTATAAAGTTAGTCGGTGAACTATTTGGAATAATAAAAAAGGATACTCGGGTAAAATGTCCGATATCTGATTTAACGATTGGAATGAAATGCGGAGGATCTGACGGATTTTCGGGAATATCAGCAAATTCATTAGTTGGGAGAATAACCGATATAATATCGTTACAAAACGGAAGAATAATTCTTTCTGAAGTGCCTGAAATGTTTGGTGCAGAACAGCAGTTGATGAACAGAGCTAAATCAATAGACGTTTATAATAAAATTGTTAAAATGATTAATAGCTTCAAGGAATATTTTATAAGTCATAATCAGGTAATATATGAAAACCCTTCTCCGGGCAATAAGGACGGAGGATTAACAACGCTTGAAGAGAAATCGCTAGGGGCGATTCAAAAAGGCGGAACTACACAGATAAACCAGGTATTAGATTACGGGGAGGAAATTGAAGAAAATGGTTTAGCATTATTGAAAGCGCCAGGTAATGACGGAGTTTCTGCGACAGCAATGACAGTAAGCGGTGCAACATTAATATTATTTACAACGGGTAGAGGCACACCGTTGGGATTCCCAGTTCCGACCATAAAGATATCATCAAATTCAGATCTATTTGAGAGGAAGCCTAACTGGATTGACTTTAATGCAGGTAAATTGCTTACTGGAGAAAAGAATATGGACGAGCTAACCAAAGAACTACTTAAGCTAATAATTGATATAGCCTCAGGAAAAGTTAACACCAAGAATGAAATTAATGAAAATAAAGAAATTGCAATCTGGAAAGAAGGCGTGACGCTTTAATACTTGCCAACCTAAATTTAATTCACTTCAAAAAGTATAGACGGATAAATGCTGCTAAATAAAAAACTAATAGAATCAAATACAATATTAAATAATGACATCATAATCGGTCAAAAAGATGAGATGCCGGAGCGCGTATTGCAATTTGGCGAAGGTAATTTTTTAAGAGCCTTTGTTGATTGGCATTTTAACGAATTGAATAAAAAAGGACTCTTTAACGGGAAAGTAGTAATTGTTCAGCCGTTAAAAGGCGGAATGATAGATGAAATTAATAAGCAAGACGGTCTATACACGCTTCTACTTAGAGGGATACAAAACGGAAAGCAGATTGAAAAGACCGAGATAATAACATCGGTAAGCAGGGGAATAAATCCTTATACTGGCTGGAATGAATTTTTGAAATGTGCTTCAAATCCCAACATGCGTGTAATAGTATCTAATACTACTGAAGCAGGGATATCCTATTCAAAAATTCCTTTTCCGGAAGGTGAATGTCCGGATACATTTCCTGCAAAAGCAGCTGCTTTTTTATACGAAAGATATAAGAAATTTGACGGTGCTAAAGACAAAGGAATGATTATTATTCCTTGTGAATTGATTAAAGACAACGGAGATACGCTTCATCAATACATTTTGCAGCACGCCTTAGATTGGAAATTGGACAGTAAATTCATACGTTGGATCCAAGAAAGTAATTATTTTTATAATACGCTTGTTGACAGAATTGTTCCCGGTTATCCGAAAGATGAAATTGAAAGTTTAACGAAAAAATTAGGTTATGAAGATAATATAATCGTTTCTGCTGAAATTTTTCATCTTTGGGTAATACAGGGTAATAGAATAGCCAGTAAAGAATTACCCTTTGTTCAAGCAGGGCTAAATGTTGTTTGGACGGATGATATTCAGCCGTACAGAAACCTAAAAGTAAGGATATTAAACGGCGCTCACACAATGTTTACAATTCCTTCATTCTTATCAGGCAATGACACAGTGCAACAAAGTGTGGAAGATAGAGTTATCGGAAATTATATATCGGAAGGATTATTCAAGGAAATATTACCAACGCTTGATTTTTCTGAAGAAAAGAAATTGGATTTTGCTCAAGAGATTATAGAAAGATTTCAAAATCCGTTTATAAAACATTATTTAATCAGTATAACATTAAATTCAATTTCGAAATTTAAAGTACGAGTACTTCCTTCAATATTGGAATATTTTGAAATGAATAAATACGTACCCGAGGCACTTTCGTTTTCACTTGCTTCGCTGATTTGGTTTTATCGAGGATACAGTTTGAATAAACTGCCGCAAAATGGTTCAAGAGAATTCACATTGAAAGATGATGAAGAAGTAATGAAATTTTTCAAGGGATTAGAAAGCCTTAATGACTATGACACTGTTGTGAAGTCAGTACTTGGCAACGTGAATTTTTGGAATTTGGATCTGAACAAGATAGACGGTTTAACAGAAATAGTTTCATATTATTACAAGTCAATTGACAGTCTTGGAATGAAGCCTGCAATTGAAGAATTATTAAATGCAAGATAAAAAGATTAAAAATTAGAAATATTAAAAGAGAAAAAATGACGAGACAAGAAATAGTAGACGCTTTAATTAAAGTATCAGCAGTTGCCGTTGTCAGGTTAACTGATCCTACAAAATTAATAAAGGTATCAGAAGCAATTTATGCCGGAGGAGTTTCAGCAATTGAAATAACAATGACAGTACCAAACGCTATTAAAATGATTGAGGAAGCCAGCAAGCAAATAGGAAGTTACATGCAAATCGGAGTTGGCTCGGTACTAGATTCTGAGACTGCACAAAAAGCAATTGACGCAGGTGCAATATATGTTGTAAGTCCAATCTTCAAAAAGGAAATTATTGAGACAGCGCATAGGAATAATATTCCTGCGATGCCGGGAGCATTTACTCCTACGGAAATTCAAACTGCTTATGAAGCAGGCGCTGATATAGTCAAAGTATTTCCGGCAGATGTAGTTGGTATGGCTTTCTTCAAAGGCGTACTAGCGCCCATGCCGCATTTAAAGTTAATGCCAACGGGAGGAGTCAGTCTAACTAATGCAGGTGATTGGTTAGAAGCAGGCGCTTGCGCGGTAGGTGTTGGTACTGCGCTGCTTGATAAAAAGGCAATAGCTTCGGAAGATTATAAAACCCTTACAGCTAATGCAAAGATATTAATGGAAAGCATAAATAAAGCTAAAGCTGAAATTCAGTGATATTAACACTAAGAACACTCTATAGAAATCATTGCCAAGGAATTGTTTGCAGAAGATGATTAGGGGAGAGTGTTAACAGAATTTAGTTATTGTAATTTATTAAATAAAAAGAAAAAATATAGAAGGAAGAAAGAATGTCATTTAAGGTAGTAACAATGGGCGAAATAATGCTAAGACTTTCAACGCCGGGGTTCAGCAGGTTTGTACAGTCGCAAAACTTCGATGCAAACTACGGAGGCGGAGAAGCTAACGTGGCAGTTGCATTATCAAATTACGGGTTTGAGAGTTATTTCGTTTCAAAATTACCGAAGCATGAAATAGGGCAAGCTGCGGTTAACAGCTTGAGACGTTTTGGTGTGAAGGATGATTATATTGTAAGAGGCGGAGATAGAGTTGGAATATATTTTCTTGAGACCGGTGCAAGTCAAAGAGCTTCAAAAGTTATTTATGATAGATCAGGCTCTGCGGTTACAACACTAAAGAATAATGAGCTTAACTGGGAAGATGTATTTAAAAATGCAAAATGGTTTCACTGGACTGGTATAACTCCTGCTTTGGGAAAAGAAGCACAAGAGAGTTTGATTGCAGCATGCAAAGCTGCTAAGAAAAATGGAGTTACAATAAGTGCCGATTTAAATTACCGGGCAAAATTATGGAGTACTAAAGAAGCGCAATCAATAATGATTCCACTAATGGAATATGTAGATGTTTGTATTGCTAATGAAGAAGATGCAGAAAAAAGTCTTGGATTTAAGGCTGGAGTAACAAATGTAGAAAGCGCAGAGCTTGATGAAAAGGGATATTTTGAATTAGCAAAACAATTAAAGACGAAATTTAATTTTAAGTCAGTTGCAATAACACTAAGAGAAAGCTATTCTGCTTCGAGAAACGGATGGAGCGCATTGCTTCACGATGAAAAAGAATGTGTACAGCCTTACCGCTCAAAAAGATATGATGTACAAATTGTAGACAGAGTAGGCGGCGGGGATTCATTTGCAAGCGGACTTATTTATGGTCTACTAACGAAAAGTAATACAAAAGAAGCGTTGGAATTTGCTGTAGCGGCATCATGTCTTAAACAAACAATACCCGGAGATTTCAACCTTGTTTCAATAGACGAAGTTGAAAAGCTATCAAAAGGCGGCGGCTCCGGGAGGGTAGAAAGATAAAGGTAAAAGTAAGTCAATTTTATTATTAGTAAATTTTATCCATCTCTAAAATAATCTCATCGTTTAAGATATTAAATCACCTTACGCATTATGATACTATCAATTGCTCCGCCATTTATGGCGGGGATTAGTGTAAAAAAATAATTATGGCTTTAGCCACAAAAATAGCACAAATGGGGCTGAAGCCAAGTATTTATTAGAGT
>JAJYCM010000219.1 GCA_021778375.1 Bacteroidota bacterium | reverse complement strand
CTCCTTGGTATCAAAGAGATGAACGATTCCCCGGTTATTTTTCGTTGGAACAAATTCGATCCTGAGATAACTTACTAATGTATATGTATTAATGAAACGCTATACTAGTTACTCGTCACTAATATTTACTTTTCCTTTTATTGATTCTATTAACCAATTTTAAACCTTCCCTAATGAACTTTTCCTCCGATATTGTTCTTGTCTTCATCTCTATATCCTCCGCTGAAGGATCTTTAGCATCAACCCCCGGCGCAAACTTAAATATTGCTTCTTTTACTCCGGATTTTACAAAACTTAACTGTACATTTGCAATTTTCGCCCCGAATATCGCATTCATCTTGGTTACTAATCTTGCCAGCCCTTTCTTTGCAATCTCAGGATCTATATCGCTTGTCTGTATCTTCCTGAATTGCTCAAAATATATTGTAAATGTATCGTCCCGTTTCTTGATTTCTGTCCCGAATGTCTTGACTAATAAGTAGTTCTGGGTTTCATCGATCTGTGAACTGAATTTTTTTCCCCAGGATATCGCCGTCGGCTTTGTTATTTTTAATTTATCGCAAATTTCGTCATAAGTAAATGCCGCTGCCCGTAATTCAATAAATCGTTTGTGTAATTCAGATTTGTCCATAAAATCTCCCTTTTATTAAATATTAAATAGTTAAAATGACCCTTAATTTTGATGCGCCCAAACTTAATAAAAGTAAAATAAAAGTAAAAATACAATATCTATTTCCCGTTATATTTTAATCAAAAAGTAAAGTAATAGTATAGTAACTTTTTGATAAAACATCGATTATATCACAAATTCGCAACATTTACATTTTTTTTCCCTAAAACACCCCATAAATTGGGATTTCTATTTTTTAAATAGCGAAAGTATCAATATCTTTCCATCTCTTAACTTTTTATTTTTTAGGAATTTTCAAATGAAGAATTTTAAATCTTTTACCATTTTATTTTTCTTAGCTCTTAGTCTGTCTTTAGCTTCTATGGCTTTCGCCCAAACTGTGTTTGAGCCTATAAATAGTAATGTATATGACTTCCTCGATAGAATGGCGCAAAAGGGTGTTGTTCAGTTTAGTGATATCGCCCGCCCGGTAAGTAGGATGTATATTGCTAAGAAATTACTCGAAGTAAAAGAAGTAGGTAGTAGGGAGTATGTAGTCGGTAGTGGGAAGGAGAAGAAAGAGAGTAGGCTTAGTGATGTGGAGAGGGAGGATTTGGAGTTCTATTTGAAGGATTTTGGTTTTGAGGTTAAAACGATTTTGCGTTCTGCGAACGCTTCCGGTGTTGATTCTCAATCGGATATGAAATCAACTATTCCGGCTGCTGATCTGCACTCTGTTACTACTCTTATCAATTGGGATCCCTATGGACGGTGGAGATTGTTTTCTTATGAGGATAGTTTGTTCCAAATCAATGCTGATCCTATCCTTGGTTATCAAACAGGGAAAAGGGATGGAGCTAAGTATTCTCATTCATGGAATGGCGTTGCTTTGTATGGTTATGTCGCCGGGAAAATTGGATTTAGTTTAAGTTTTAATGATAATTCGGAAACGGGAACTACGATCGACCCTACTAAGAATTTTACGCCTGTTACCGGTGTCTCTATTACTAAAGCAGATAATAATAATATCCAATATGACCAGGTTGAAGCTAATATAGCTGCTGATTGGTCCTGGGGTGACGTGGCTATCGGGAAGGACTTTTTAAATTGGGGTTATGGGCGCAGCGGTTTATTAGTTCTATCTGATAAAGCCCCTTCTTTCCCTTATATACGCCTTGACTTGCATCCTGTTAAATGGCTGCATTTTAATTACATCCATGCATGGCTTAATTCAAATGTTATTGACTCAACATCTGCGTATGCAACTTTGTTGAAAGGAAATTCACGGGCAATTTTTAGGGATAAATATTTTGTTTCTCATTCAATAACTGTTACGCCTGAGGATGGGTTGGATTTTTCGATAGGCGAATCAATGATTTATGCAGATAAATTAGAGATTCCGTATTTAATACCGATAATGTTTTTCAGGTTGGCGGATCATTATCTAAGTCAGAATAATAATAATGCAGGCGGCAACGCGTCAATATTTTTCGGTGTAAGCTCAAGAAATCAATTAAAGAATACACATCTTTACGGAACGCTTTTTATTGATGAGTTTACTGTGGAGAATATATTCAATTCTCAGAAGCAGCATATGCAAATCGGGTTTACGCTTGGAGGATCGGTAACTGATTTACCGATTGATAATTTAACGCTTACTGCGGAGTTTACGAAAATTTATCCGGGTACTTATACTCATTATATCCCTACATTGACTTATCAGAGCAGCGGGTATTCTATCGGTGATTGGATGGGAACTGATGCGGATCGTGTATACGGAGCTATTGATTACAGGTTTATTCGCGGTTTGCAGGCTACCATCTGGGGACAGTATGTTAGGAAGGGCGCTGCCGCTACGGCAGATGAACAGTATAGTAATCCCCAGCCGCCTTTCTTATTCGGGTTGAGAACGAATTATGCTTATGTAGGCGCGGATTTAAGTTATGAAATTACTAATGATTTTTCTGCAAAGATGCAGTTTCAAACTACGAATATTTCTACGCAGCAGCAGGATCTTTCGTATGTCAGTCATAGGATGAATGAGTTTTATGTTTCGCTTCAGTATGGATTGACTAGGTGAACGAGTAACAAGTAACAACTCAAAAATAACTGTCATTTCGACCAAAGGGTTTACCTCGTATGCGGGGAGAAATCCCATGTATAGCCTAGTTACCCGAATTGACCATGGTGTATCTCAATCGCAATGCTCTTCAATATGATCTGCCGGAAGGCAACTCTTCCTTAGCAATGCTTGTGCGCTATTGTGTCTATTTATATTTTTTTAGTTATATTTATTGCGAAAATTGTCGCAACGTAAAATGTCGGAAGAGTATATGAAAAATCCTTTCAAATTTGGCAGTATTGTAGAACCGCCATATTTTATGAATAGGGTTGAAGAAACCCGCAAGGTAAAATCAATATTAAACAGCGCTAATCACCTGATAATTATCAGTCCCCGCAGATATGGTAAAACGAGTCTAATCAACAAAGTTGCAAAATCCCTCAAAAGACCTTTTATAATTTTGGATTTGCAATTAATTACTACTCAAGAAGATTTTGCTTCTCAATTATTAAAGCGTATTTACAGGGTATATCCCGCCCAAAAATTAAAAGATCTGATAAAAAATTTTAGAATATCCCCATCCATAACGTTAAACCCAATGTCTAATGCAATTGACATTTCATATAAAGTGACAACTCCTGAAACTGCTAAAACAGCTTTGGAAGATGTATTTAACCTGCTTGAAAAATTGGGTGAAAGTAAAATGAAACCTATTATAATTTTTGATGAATTCCAGGAAATAAAACGAATAGGCGACAATTTGGACCGATTTCTACGCTCTGTGATTCAACATCATAAAAATATCAATTATGTTTTCTTAGGCAGTCAGGAATCTTTAATACGTGAAATTTTTGAGAAGAAAAAATCACCATTTTATCATTTTGGATATTTATTGCCATTGGATAAAATCCCCTGCAATGAATTTCTATTATATCTTACAACTAATTTTAAAGAACTTACTGAAGAAAATAACAGCGTTTCGGAAAAGATTCTTCAAATAACTAAATGTCATCCGTACTACACACAACAATTGGCTTTTACTGTATGGGAATTATTGTCAAATGATAATAAAATTAAAGAACCTGTTGCAACTGCAGTTGATGAGTTAATGAAACATCACGATATTGATTACGAGCGTTTATGGAATACAATTAATAGAACTGATATGAAGATACTAATTGGAATGTCAATTTCAGAAAGCTCACCTTTATCGGAGGAGTTTTCTAAGCAGCATGACACAGGGCCTTCCAGTACTGTTTTCAGTAGCCTTAAGCGATTAATGAAAAACGGTTTTATCGCCAAATCAAGTGCCGGATACGAAATAGATGATCCATTTTTTAAAAATTGGATTAAAGTAAGAAGATTAAAGTAAACAGTTACTAAAAAGGCGCTTCTAAAAACTTCAATACCTGCATCTTACTCCATCACTCCACCACTCCCCGCAAGTGTCTCGTCGTCCTCTTCTTTGGACATTGTAAACATTGAGCTTAAAATATCTTTGAACTGTAATCCGGATTCAAGTCGAAATCTGCTGATCAATGAAAATTCCGCCATACCATGCAATGCGAATTCCATTAATAGAAATATTGTCTTTTCTTCTTCATTCGGGAAATGTTTTTTTACTAGTTCTTTTAACCCGGGTACGCTTAATAAAACTTTTTCATAATCTCTATTAGAAAGATCATTAATTATGTCAATAGAGTTTCCTTTGGTGAACCAGCTTACTATCGACTGGTAAGGATTTTGAGTCTGATTTTTTTTCAATTTATCCGGTGTAGGAAAATAATTCTGGAATAAAGTTTTAATTGACTTGCCGATTAATATGTTTGCTACTTTGAATGGACCTTCCTGTTCTCCTTCGTAAACTAATTCGATCTTCCCTGTAATTGCCGGAATTACTCCGTACAAATCTGAAATCCTTTGCTGGGTTGACTTTTCATTATTTATAATCATTCTTCTTTCAGCTGTGCTAAACAAATTTTCGTAAGCTGAAATTGTAAGTCGCGCCGATACTCCGCTTTTATGGTCGATATATTCGCTTTGTCTTGCTTCAAACGCAATTTGCTCTATTAAATTATTTAACAATTCATTTGTCTGAATTGAATTTATTTGACTTTCCGTCAATTGGGCTTCCTGCTCTGTGATTTGTCTAGATACTTCAACGGACTTTGGATAATGAGTCAATATCTGGCTGTCTATTCTATCTTTAAGCGGCGTAACTATAGAGCCTCTGTTCGTATAATCTTCAGGGTTTGCTGTAAAAAGAAATTGAAT
>JAJYCM010000218.1 GCA_021778375.1 Bacteroidota bacterium | reverse complement strand
AGCGGGGAAATGTTCCAGCATTTCCCCATTATTTTATAAATTTATTCATCTTTATAACCTCCTTTCTTTTTCAATTTAATTTTCCCCTTATTATAAGATTCAGATTATTTACAAAATCATAAGCAAGGAAGAATACTTCTTTATCAAAGATGGCTGGCGCTCCAGACATGTGTATTCCTTTATGAAAATGATATAAATACTGAACATCAGTTCCGTTATAATGCGCTATACCATCCCTCATGCATAGAAAAACATCATAACCGTTTCTGCCGCCAATACCTTGGTCAAAATTTTGATTATCTACATTGAATTGAAGTATAAATCCGTTATTATATAGATACACCCCGTTATCAAGTACGAAATAAACTCTTGAAGCAATAACCGATAAATTTGAAGAATGGCCAGCAAGGAAATCAGATGAATATATTTCCTTTACGTTCTTTCCGTCAAACTGATATATTATCAATGAGTCGGTGTTGTTATTCTCATTATTCCTTGCTGATAATACATAAACATTGTTATTAAGAGCATCTTGATATATTCTGCCAAAGCCTTCATTTTTATTTGAAACATAAACTGTTTTCCAGTTTTTACCATCAAATTGTTGAATAACGCCTCTAAAAATATTGCTGCTGTCAGCAAAACCTGCTGCGTAAATATTGCCTGGACTATTACCCCACATATTTTGTATCCCTGCCCAGGGATAATTTGGTATAGTATAATTTTGAAAATCCGAGATACTATTTCCGTCATAATGCCATATAGTATTAGAAGCGCCAAACCAAACATCATTTTGTGAAAAACCAAATACTGCACATGGGTCCAAGGGACGCGATATACCATCGTTAACCCACTGCTGCCCCGTATAATGATAAAGTGTTTTATCCTTATCCCCGCCCGGTCCTACTGCCCAAACATCCGTTGGTGAACTGCCCCAAATACTTTCCAGAACTGTGTATGGTATATTCAAAGTATCTACCGTCCATGTATAATCTCTTCTGCCCGGCTGCAAGTTATCTTGCTTTGGCCCGGTTGGGCTTTTGCAGCTTTGGGTAGAAAAAAATAAGGTTAAGATTAAGGTTGAGGTCAAGAAGAGGAAAAAGTTTTTAGCTAAAGAAGAAGAAATAAAAGAAAATCGTTTCATAGAGAAATCCTTTTCAAGAGTTAATGTAAGATGACTCCGCAAACGGAGTCGTATGCAACTAAAAAATATAAAACAAAATTTCAAGAAAACAATCAGTATAAGTGCTGCTTATTAATTTGCTAATTAAGTGAATAACATTTTTGAGAAAATCATTTTAGGAAAGTATTTGGCTGCTTTTGCTAAGTAGGCTGGTTCCTTTTTCATCAATCCTTCCCTTTGATAAATTCTTTGGAAATCCACCATTATGTGAGTAGATTATACAAATTGTTGCAATAATAGTGCCTATTTAAAAACTTCTATTATTTTAAAATTATTCATGTAAGTTTAAGTGACCGGTAAAAATTACCATTTTTGTTAGCGGTAAAATATGCAGATTGTAAAAATACTTTACACTTGCCTAAATGAAAAGTCATAGCACGGCAAGCCGCAATTTTGAATTATGAATTTTGAATTTTGAATGAAACGCAATGAAATTTATCATAAAAATATCTTGACATAAAAAACAAATAGTTAAACTGCAATACTATAGCACGCTAAAGCTTCCAGGCAGGTGCAAGTTCAAGATTAAGTTTAAGTTCAAGTTCAAGAAAAAACAAAGATTTAAGTTCCAATATTATAGTACAACTAAAAATAATTCATTAAAAAATTCTTATTTACGAGAAAGTTTTATTATATCCTGAAATTTTTCGCTCCGGTTCTGTATCTTTTCTTATAAAATGAAGAGAAAATAGAATGCTACATAAGGCACAATTCTTGCCATAAATAGATGTTTTTCTTATCATTTGAGGGAATATGGGTTATAAGAGTATAGTCCTAGTAAAGCAGGTTCCGGATACGGCAAATATTTCCGGGCAGGTAATGAAAGAAGACGGGACAGTTAACCGCTCTTTGCTGCCTGCAATATTTAACCATGAGGACCGTGTTGCGCTTGAAATGGCTCTTCAAGTTCAGGATAATTACGGTGGAAGCGTCAACGTAATAACTATGGGACCTCCGCGCGCTTCCGATGTATTACGCGAGTGTTTATTCATGGGCGCGGACGAAGCTTACTTGATAAGCGATAGAAAATTTGCCGGTGCGGATACTCTCGCAACTTCTTACGTTCTATCTGAAGCAATAAAAAAAATGGGAAGCTACGATTTTATTTTTGCAGGCAGGCAGGCTATTGACGGAGATACAGCTCAAGTTGGACCGCAAACTGCGGAGAAATTAGGAGTACCTCAAATTACTTACGCTCAAGAGATAGTAAATATTAATGAAAGCCATGTTGTTATTAAGAGAAAGATTGAAGGGGGATATGAAGTTCTTGATTCACCACTGCCCGTTCTTGTAACGGTATTAAAGGATTCTGTTTTTCCTCGCCCTTACAAGGCAAAGCGGGTTATGGCTTATAAAAATGCAAAGACCTTAATGGAATTAGAAAAGCTTACCGAAGGAAATTCACTCCTCTACATTGACCAGTTAAAGTATGAATACATGGCGAAGCATCTTTACATCAACACGATGACTATGGATGATCTTCAACTGGATGTTGAGCGGTGCGGCGTTGCAGGTTCTCCAACCAAGGTGCACAAAATTGAGTCGGTAGTTCTCACGGGCAATAAACACGAACACATCGAACCTAATAAAATCGGTATTGGTACGCTTATAGATAAATTAATGGAAGATCATATTTTCGGATAAATTTATGATAACAAGAAACAACGACGTATGGGTTTTTATAGAACAGCGAGGCGGAAAACCGGCTGACGTAAGTTTAGAGTTACTTTCCAAAGGCAGAAAACTCGCATATCAGCTCAACGGAAATTTAAAAGCGGTAGTTATCGGGTTCAAGGCGGAATCTATTGCTAAGGAAACGTTCAGATACGGCGCTACAGAAGTATTGCTGGCAGATCATCCGGAATTAGAACATTACCGGACTTTGTCCTACAGCAGGGTTTTAAGTGAGCTGGTTGATAAATACAGACCCGGAGTAGTCCTTTTTGGCGCTACTATTATCGGGAGGGATTTAGCTCCCCGTATTGCATCTTTTATAAAAAGCGGATTAACAGCCGATTGCACAGATCTACAAATTTCCGATGTAAAATATCTTCGTAATGAGTATAAAAATCTTTTACTTCAGATTCGCCCGGCTTTCGGAGGAAATATTATTGCAACAATTATCTCTCCCGAAGTAGATGTGCAGATGGCTACAGTACGTGAAGGAGTCATGCGTCTTGAACCATTGGATAAGCCTGTAGACGGGAAAATAGTACCTGTCCCTTATCAGCCTTCAGAGTTCGATTCTATCGTGAAAATTATTGAGCAGCACACTCAAGAGAATAAAGTCAATTTAAAAAGTGCGCCAATAATTGTCGCCGGAGGGTATGGGTTAGG
Organism: Bacteroidota bacterium; assembly: GCA_021778375.1. Lineage (GTDB taxonomy): Bacteria > Bacteroidota > Ignavibacteria > Ignavibacteriales > Ignavibacteriaceae > FEN-1297. The sequence continues at coordinate 1,426 of JAJYCM010000218.1, read as the reverse complement.
AACAAAAGAAAATTTTAAGCTTGTGCAAGAACTGGCTGCAACAATTGGAGGCGAAGTTGCCGGAAGCCGCGCTGCAGTAGACGCCGGGTTTATTACACCTGATCGCCAGGTCGGGCAAACCGGTGTTACGGTACGCCCTAAGCTTTATATTGCGATCGGTATTTCCGGCGCAATTCAGCATCGTGCCGGGATGCAGGAATCAAATAAAATTATTGCTATAAATAGCGACCCGGAAGCTCCTATATTCGGTGTTGCTCATTACGGTATTGTAGGCGACGCTGCACAGATTATACCTACATTTATAAATGTTTTTAAGCAAAAGTTGAGATAAGCCATGTCAAATTTTTTCACTGAAAACTCAGATTTGTTATATCAATTCAACAGACTTGATTTGGATGAAATTGTACGACTTACCGAAAACGATTATAACGAAGCCAAAGATTTCCCATATGCTCCGGTTAATTATGAAGATGCTCTGGAAAATTATAAAAAAATTTTAGAGGTGGTTGGAGATATTGCCGGTAATTTCATTGCTCCACGCGCAGCCTCGGTTGATGATGACGGCGCTTCTTTTAGCGAGGGCAAGGTAAAGTATGCAAAAGGGACAAAGGAATCATTGGATCTTCTTTCTAAGGCAGAATTAATGGGAATGATTTTGCCTCGCGAATACGGCGGGCTGAATTTTCCTACAACAATTTACATGATGGCAGTTGAAATAATATCAAGAGCAGACGCATCTTTAATGAATATTTTCGGTCTGCAGGATATAGGGAAAACAATTGCTCAATTTGCCAACGAAGAATTAAAATCAGAATATCTTCCCCATTTCGCTTCAGGCAATTATACAGGTGCAATGGCATTAACTGAGCCTGACGCAGGATCTGATCTTCAAGCTGTTAAATTAACAGCCTATCAAGACGAAAAGGGAAAATGGTTTTTGCGTGGAGTTAAAAGATTTATAACCAACGGCAACGGAGAAGCCCTTTTAGTGCTTGCGCGAACTGAAGCCGGGACTAAAGATGCGCGCGGTCTTAGTATGCTTGTTTGTTATGGAGATGAAACGGTAAAAGTCAGAAGAATCGAACATAAACTTGGAATACACGGCAGTCCGACTTGCGAGCTTCAATTTAATGATACGCCTGCACAACTAGTCGGTGAAAGAAGATTCGGGCTTTTGAAATATGTTCTGTACCTAATGAACCGTGCGCGAGTCGGGATTGGCGCGCAATCACTCGGGATATCTCAAGCTGCTTACGAAGAAGCATTAAAATATGCAAAAGCAAGAGAACAATTCGGTAAACCGATTTCTCAATTGCCGGTTGTTACAAACATGTTAGTTGAAATGCGAGTTACGCTTGAAGCAAACCGTACACTGTTCTATCAAACATGTCAGTGGCTTGATAGGAAAGAAAAATATGACGAACAA
>JAJYCM010000015.1 GCA_021778375.1 Bacteroidota bacterium | reverse complement strand
ACAGTACTAATAAATAACGATTACGATTTACCTCAATCTCTTGAAAGGAAAAAATGAAATCTTTTTTAAAAAATTGTTAAAACTCGATTTAATAATTTTGTCCTGTTATATATCTTTAATTTTCGCACAAACAAGATATCCACTTCCCCATTTCAAAACTTTTCCACAGCCTATAGGTTTTTCCAATATTCAATCAGGTGGTGATTTGGGAATTAGATTAGAAAAAAATTTTAACGGGCTTGAAGATCAAATATATCAACCAGATACTGCTTTTGAAATGTCTTCAACTTGTCCGGGAGATTATATAGGTCGACTTGTTTTGGCATTAACCTTAAGTTCTATTAGTGAAAAAACCTTACAAAAAGTAAAACTTAAGCAATCGATAAAAAAGATTAAAAATCTTATTAAGGGATTAAAATTTAATTATTATGAAAATAACGATAATCATTGGTCTACACTTCAAGATTTTAATTATCTAATGTCCGTCTATTCCGGATTAACAGGAGATATTAATTTAAATCCGGCAAAGAGAGATAGCGATTTCGGATTAACATTCAGCGGATTTATTTTAATAAAACAAAATGGGGTATATACTTTTTATTTAAACTCGGATGATGGGTCAAACTTATACATTGGTGATACTTTACTTATTGATAATAATGATGTCCATGGTATGATTGAAAAATCTGGAGAAATTGCTTTATCACAAGGATATTATCCGATTCGAATAAATTATTTCCAGGGGATAAGCGACAAGGGATTGGATGTTGAAATGGAAGGCCCTAATATAAAGGAAGGGGAAATAAAAAAGGATCTCTTGTTTTCTAAAAAAAATAGTAGAAGAATGAACTAAATCAATTTCTAAATCAGGAATCTTTGAAATGGACAAAATAAGTAAAATAAAATTTATCACTTTAATTGTATTCCTTTCTTTGAGTTTAACACCTGCTCAAACTATTCGTACTGAACTTTTATATCCTAATGGGGCCACCCGATGCAAAAGGTGATAGTGATGGTGATAAACCGAGTATAACATATTTTATACCCAAAGAAGGCACAGGAGATAGTACTGCTGTCTTGATTTGTCCGGGAGGAGGTTACGGCTATCTGGCAATTACTTATGAAGGTTATGATGTTGCAAAATGGCTTAATGGGCTAGGCATTACGGGGGTTGTATTGAAATACAGATATGCCAATAGCGGAGCCGGATATAAACATCCTGTTCCGCTGCACGACGCTCAGCGCGCAATGAGTCAGCTTAGAAGCAAAGCAGCCGAGCTAAAAATTAATCCGGATAAAATAGGTGTATTGGGATTTTCTGCAGGGGGCCACTTGGCAGCGAGTCTCGGTACGCATTTTTACTTTGGGGATGAGAACGCCGCGGATCCGATGAAAAGAATAAGTTGCAAACCTGATTTTATGATATTAATATATCGTGTAATTACTATGGATACGCCTTATACGCATATGGGGTCAAGAATAAATCTACTTGGACAGGATCCTGGTCAAAAGCTTGTAGATTATATGTCCAACGAGAAACAGGTTACTAAAGAGACCCCTCCTACCTTTATTGTCCAAGCAGTTGATGATAAGGTTGTACCTGTGGAAAATAGTTTAATGTTTTATACTGCTCTTAGAAAGGCGGGAGTTCCGGTAGAGATGCATTTATATTTGCAAGGTGATCATGGCTTTGGTTTAGGAATAAATAAAGGAGAAGTTTCAACATGGCCAGAACTTTGTAAAAATTGGATGCAAACTCTTCATATAATTAAATAATCTCTCATATAAATCTTATAAGATAATTTAATCTAAAAAATTTAGTGTTTAAACAGGATTACAACCACAAAAACAAAGGAAGGCAATTACAAATGATGAAATATATATTATTCATCGTCTTGGGCATCTCATTGACAATATCTGTAACAATTAATGCTCAACAAATGTCACTGCAAAAAATAGCGAACGAAAAAATTGATACAAGAGTTGAAAATGTGATAAAACAAATGACACTCGAAGAAAAAGTCAAAATGCTGGTCGGTGGCGGTCCTAGTGAATTTGAAGGAATTCCAAGACTTGGAGTTCCCAATATGATTTGTTCCGACGGCCCGCGAGGACCTCATGGTCCAGTCGGTTATCCTGCCGGTATTAGTATAGGCGCTTCTTTTAATCCTGAATTGGTAAAAGAAGAAGCTACCGCTATTGGCAAAGAGTGTCGTGCAAAAGGTATAGGAATGCTTCTTGGCCCTGCCGTTAATATTAATCGTGATCCTTTAGGCGCCCGGTTCTTTGAATATTATACTGAAGACCCATATTTAGATGCACAATTAACTGCTGCATATGTTAAAGGACTTCAAAGCCAGCATGTATCCGCCTGTGTTAAACATTTTGTTTGCAATAATAGAGATTGGAACCGTAATAATTACATGTCTATAGTAGACAAACGTACATTGCATGAAATATATTTTCCTGCTTTCAAAGCCGGTGTTGAAGAAGGCCATACCTTAGGCATTATGACAGCCGCCAACGGATTGAATAACGAATTTTGCAGCGACAGTCATTATCTCTTGACAAATATCTTAAAAGACAGATGGGGATTTAAAGGATTTGTTATAACCGATTGGCTTGGTACTCGTTCGACTAAAAAAGCAGCCATGGCAGGTTTGGATATATCAATGCCATATTCCGAAAATTCACTATTTGGCAAACCTTTGCTTGAAGCAGTTCAAGCAGGAGAAGTTCCCATTAGGGTAATTGATGATAAAGTTCGCCGGATATTAAGTGTAATGGCATGGGCAGGAAACTTAGACAAAGGTGGTATAAAAGCTACTGGCTCGTTTGATACAACATCTCATGAAGAAATAGCTCTCAAAGCTGCCGAAGAGGGGTTGGTATTACTTAAAAATAATAATAAAGTTTTACCGTTGGACAGAGAGAAAATAAAGAAAATACTTGTGTTAGGTCCAAATGCAAACAAAAGATTTTGTGTTATTGGGTTGGGAGGAAGTTCATGGGTAGATTCACCAGATGAAGTTACGGTGTTAAAGGGGATTAAAGATTTAGCTGGTCCTAGCGTAGAAGTTAAATACTTTTCTACCGATGAAATAGGCGGCTTCCAACAGATCAATGAAAAATATTTAAGAACCGATGACGGCAAGAATGGATTTACTGCGAAGTATTATAATGGGGAAATAAGTAATAAACCAGTTATTACAAGATTTGAAAAGAATGTTGATTTTAATTGGGAGATGCGATCCCCTGACATTGAAAAGATTAATTCGGATCATTTCAGCGCGCAGTTTACAACAAATATAATACCTCCGATAACCGGCACTTATGTATTAAGGATTAAAGCCGATGATCACGCCGAGATATATGTTGATCCTGAAGGGGGTGCCCCAATAGCTGTAACTGTGAGCGATAAAAATAATGGAGTAGGAGAGGCAACGGCTACGGTTCAAATGGTTAAAGGAGAGCCGTTTTTTATTCGAATAGATTATCATGAAAATACCGGAGATGCAAGTTGCTTCCTTGACTGGCAGATGCCGAAAGATAAAAATATAGTAGAAAAAGAGACAAAAAGTCTTGATAAAGAAGTTTTGAATGCTGATGCAGTGGTTTTTGTGGGCGGAATAGACCACAGTCTAGACTCTGAAGGGCGAGATCGATTAAATATAGATTTTCCTAAATCTCAACAAGATATAATTAATCATATTGGTAAAATAAATCCAAACACAATAGTTGTTTTAATAAACGGATCACCTCTAAAATTAGGGGGCTGGATAAATAATGTACCTTCGGTTCTGGAGGCATGGTACAGCGGAAGCCGTGCAGGTACAGCGGTGGCAAGCGCATTGTTCGGTGATGTAGATCCGTCGGGAAGGCTGCCATTCACCTGGCCTAAAAAACTTGCAGATAGTCCATCGCATGCCGTTGGCAGTGAAAATAAAGACTTTGTTTATTACAAAGAAGGCATACTTGAAGGCTATAGATATTATCTTACTAAAAATGTAAAGCCGGAATTTCCGTTTGGTTATGGATTGAGTTATACAAATTTCAAATACACAAATCTGAACGTTGTCAAAAAGAACGGTATTATAACTGCAAGAGTAGAGGTAAAAAATACAGGGAAACGTTACGGAGCTGAAGTTGTGCAACTTTATGTTCATACAGAAAAACCTTCGATAGAAATGCCATTACGTCAGCTTAAAGGATTTCAAAAAGTATTTCTGAAACCGGGAGAGATAAAGGAAGTTTCATTAACACTGAGTCCGATTGATTTTGCGTTCTATGATGTTAACAAAAAAGCTTGGCATGTAGAAGAAGGTAAGTATGATATACAAATCGGTTCGTCATGTGCTGATATTAAACTGTCTCAGCCGGTAAAGATGGACGAAAAAATTATACAAGATTAATAGGACGTTTCTATAATACAATTTTAAGCGTGGTAATAAGGATGTCAAGAACTATTCAACTGCTTTTTTTTCGTGATCATTTTTGGTCACACGGTTTTAGGTAATCCTGTCTTAAAATAGAAAATTTATCTCGTTAAGTTAAAATGCGAATACTTAACGAATCCTATAAACATAGATGAGTTAAACCCCAATTTGAAATGGGCTCAGGGAACTATCATTTCGTATCTAAAATAAATTCGAGGAAAAAATAATTTGTTCTTCTTTAGTGTGAATTCAGTAATAACGCACATCTTACTAAGGAGTAAAAACATGACTAATGGAAATTTCTTAAGACAGATCTTATTTTCCATTTTATTAATTTTCCTTTCAATTTATTCCGTAAAGGGACAAAATCGGTTACCGGTTTCTAAATACGATGTCATTTGGGATTCTTTAGGTACAAACGAAAATAGTTCAATGCCGTTGGGTAACGGTGACATAGCCTTGAATGTTTGGACTGAACAAAACGGGGACATTGTATTACTGATTGCGAAATCTGATTCATGGAGTGAAAACGGAGAACTACTCAAGCTTGGTCGTGTACGAATAAGTCTAATGCCTAATCCGTTTAAGAAGTCAACTTCTTTTACTCAAACGTTGAGATTGGAAACCGGTGATGTTGAACTTCGCTCAGGCAACAATTCTGCCCACATCTGGGTGGATGCGAATAATCCTGAGGTGCATGTGCAGGTTCAAACTGAAGATCGCATAGTGCTGAAAGCAACATCTGAAGTCTGGAGAACAAAGAAATATCATCTCGATCAAGATGCTATTGAGCAAACGCAATTAGGACTCTTTGAATGGGTATCCAATCCGAACGGATTAACATTTTATCCTGATACTATTTTACCGGCAAAAGAAAATCGTGTATCGTGGTGCCACTTTAATACGCATAGCATCTACCCGCTAGTTTTTGAACAAGAGCATTTGGAATCACTGCTGTCCAAGTACCCTGATCAGCTGATGCATCGCTGTTTCGGCGTCACGATGAAAGGTGAACACTTAGTAAGCATCGGTGATCAGACTTTAAAATCGTCTAAGGCTTCTACCTCGCAGCAGCTTGATATATATGCACTCACTGAACAAACAAAATCGCCAGATGCATGGCGAGCTGATCTCGATAAGAAGATTAACAAGATTGATGCAATTAAAATAAATAAAAACTGGGAGGCACATGAGAGTTGGTGGAAACAATTTTGGAATCGAAGTTGGATTAATGTAACCGGTACCTCGGATGCGGAAAAGGTTTCCCAAGGCTACGCTATACAGCGCTTCATGACTGCCTGTGCCGGGCGTGGTGCGCAGCCGATCAAATTTGATGGTTCGCTATTTACAGTGGGACACGACCTGCCGATGGGTGCGATTCAGACCACGGCGAACCATGACCCAGATTTCCGAAGATGGGGCGCATGTTTTTGGAATCAAAACGACCGCCTCATTTACTGGCCTTTGATTGCTTCAGGGGACTATGATCTGCTCAAACCTTGGTTTGATATGTATTTGAATGCGCTGCCGATGGAGAAGGCTCGTACATGGATTTACTATCATCACAACGGGGCATCTTTCCCTGAAACAATGTATTTTTGGGGTCTGCCAAATCTCAATGATTTTGGTTGGAATAATCCATCTCACGTAATCCAAAGCCGATATCAGCGTTACCATATTCAAGGAACCTTGGAAGTCGCATTGCAAATGCTTGATTACTATGAGCACACAGAGGACACTAACTTTGCACGCACGAAAATAGCTCCCTTTGCGAACGCCATCCTGACCTACTACTATTTCCATTATCCACACCTTCCCTCCGGTAAAATCCAAATCTCCCCAGCCCAGTCACTTGAAACATATCAGTATTCTGCGATAAATCCCACGCCGGACATTGCCGGGTTAGAAGCAATGATCTCCCGATTATTGTCTTTACCGAAAAATATGATCTCTAAAAAGCGGAGAGAATTCTGGGTTAGGATGCTTAATGATCTTCCGCCCATTCCTATGGGTAAGACTGTCAATAGCAAAATACCTCCTTTAGGCGTCGGTGATAGCAATGGTACTCCTGTCATCTTGCCGGCAGAAATATATGGGAATACTAGCAATATGGAAAATCCAGAATTGTATGTGGCATTTCCGTATAGGCTCTATGGTGTGGGCAAGCCTGATCTCGAACTAGCACGGAACACTTTTAATGCCCGGCTGTTTCCAATGAATACCGGCTGGGGGCAAGACGGCACTCAGGCTGCAGTTCTGGGCTTGACGAATGAGGCTCGGAAGGCTGTCGTGAATGAGTTTACCGATTACGGGAACGAATGGTTCCGCTGGTTTTGGAAAGCTGGTGACGAGATTCCGGACGTTCAGGACGCCGGAACTGGTATGATCACTCTGCAGCTGATGTTATTGCAATGCGACAGCAAACTCATCCAACTATTACCGGCGTGGCCCAAAAACTGGACTGCTGATTTTAAATTGCTCGCACCTTATAAGACTATTGTCGAAGGGCATGTTGAAGAGGGTAAATTAACAAAATTGATAGTTACACCCAAAGAACGTATAAAGGATGTAATCATAAAATGAAAAGAATATGCCGTCTGTTTTTTGTTTAGTTTTAATTTTTATGAAGTTAAATTGATTTTTAATACTTCTATTCTGAATTAACGGCTAGTGGACTGCCACTCAAATAGCTTTATCATTGGAGTAAATAAAAAAGGAATTTTATGACTGATATAGAACGACTTAAAAAATTAGTAAAAGGAAAAAACACTTCACAAAAAATAGTACGTAGAGCCTTAGTAATATTAAAATATATAGAAGGTAAAAACAAATTAACAATAGCAAAGGAATTATCTACAAGACGCCCGACTGTTGACCTATGGATAAAACGCTATAAAGAAGAAGGCATAACAGGACTGTTAAAATATGCGAGCAGAACAGGCAGAAAACCGAAGATTGATCAAGAAAAAGAAAATAAAATAGTGGAAGCTACATTATATACCAAACCCCGAGAGGCAACTCATTGGTCAACAAGAACATTGGCAGCCGAACACGGTGTCTCTAAGATGACTATTCAAAGGCTATGGAAGAAATATAATTTAAGGCCATATTTAGTCAATTAGTTTAATCTAAATAATGACCATAATTTTATAGAAAAGATAGAAGATGTAATTGGGCTATATCTAAATCCGCCGGATAAGGCACTTGTCTTTTGCGTTGATGAAAAGAGTCAAATACAGGCATTAGACAGGACACAGCCTTCTTTACCAATGAAGAAAGGGAAAGCAGGAACAATGACACACGATTATAAAAGGCATGGAACCACTTCTTTATTTGCGGCATTAAATACTCTTGAAGGAAAAGTAATAGGAGAATGTTACAGTAAGCATACACACAAAGAATTTATAAGCTTCTTAAATCTTATAGATAAACAAACTCCAAAGGATAAGGATTTACATCTTATTATGGACAACTCTGAAACTCATAAAACAGAATCGGTTAAAAGATGGCTGAAAAAAAATCCAAGGTTCAATTTCCATTTTATTCCGACATCATCATCTTGGTTGAACATGGTTGAAAGGTTCGTTAGTATTATTACAGATAAAAGAATTCGAAGGGGAGTATTCAGATCAGTTAAAGAATTAGAAAATGCTATTAGAGATTTCTTACAGGCACACAATGAGAAACCTAAAATATTCAAATGGACTAAAGACGCTGGAACTATTATGCTAAAATTATGAAGTGTAAAGAAGTCTTAGATGTAAATAAAAAAATAGCACAAATTACTCCGCTGCAGTAATGATCCTTTAGATAGTTAATTATTTCATAAATAACAATAATAGGAAGGAACTGAATGATTAGTAACAAATTTTATCCTTTAGTAATTGTCCTCCTTGGTTTTTGGCTGACAACTTCTGTTGCTCAAGTCGACAGCTTAAAATCTCAGGATGTGCAGCTTCTTAAGCGAATTGCATCTTTACGTAACGACCTGATTTTTGCTCGTACCAAAAGTTTTAAAAATTTAACGTTGGCTAATCAGAACAAAGCATCTGGTATAATTGAAGAACTTCTAAATCGTGCTGAACAAAAAATTTGGAATGTTCTTCCAAAGGGGAGATATGATTGGAGCTGGGCAGGCTTTGATAAACCAATTGATATGATTGCTCAAGCGGAGGGGTTCCTTAAAATACTTTCTTCAGGCAAGGATCCTTTTGAAGGTAAGTTTGCTGAACCGGGAGGTTATGTGGTTGACCATGCGCTCATTGAAAAAAACGGTTTAACTCATTTGTTTTATATAAGGGGAGTAGCTGTTACAAATTGGCCTGAGTTTCCTCTTTATAATTTCGGACACGCTGTAAGCAAAGACTTGATAAATTGGCAGATAGAAAAACCTGTTCTGCAGTGCCCCGATTCAGGCTGGGACGATTATCAGGTCTGGGCACCTTACATTTTAAAGTATAAGGACAAATATTGGATGTTTTACGCCGGCGTTAATAAGTATGGTAGTGAAGCTATAGGGCTTGCAAAATCCAGTAATCTTTATGACTGGAAACGTTTTAATAAAAATCCAATAATCAAAACAGGACCCTGGGGATTATGGGATTCAACTAATTGGTCGGATTGCCGTGACCCAATGGTCTTAAAAGATGGCGATAAATTTTATTGTTACTACTGTGCCGGTAGAACCAATCCCAAAACTCAGACGCATGAATACTGTGTCGGTATTTCCAGTTCAAAGGATTTATTAACATGGAAAGATGAGGGGTTCATACGTCTTAAAAACAGTCTTGAAACGCCTCCTGAATCTCCATTTGTTGTAAAACGCAATGGAACGTATTACCTTTTTTACACGAGTTATAAATATGGCACTGTCTATGCGACCAGTCAGCATCCTGTAAATGGTTGGCATGAACTCCCTATAGATAAAATGAGAATTATATCAGGAGTGTCGGCATCCGAAATTTATAGGACAAGCGGTAAATGGTATATTTCATTTATTTCGCACATGAAAAACGGTTTGCACTTTTTTGAAATTCGAAAGCTTATCTGGAATAAAGACAGTACATTTTCAACACAAAAGATTGAAAAATGAATATTTCATATTAACTGTAATGAATAAAACTAAAGGCGAAAACTTTATGAAAAAAATGATAATTATATTTGGGTTTTTTAATCTACTTTTCAGCGGAATTATTTTTGGTAATGATTTAAAAACTGGACTTACTGCATCAGACCTGCGCTGCGAATATAAATTAGCTCCTGTTACGGATGTTAAAAATCCCCGGCTTAGCTGGATATTAAATTCTGATGAAAGAGGACAGTACCAGACGGCTTATCAAATAATTGTGGCGTCTTCCCCCGGAAAACTTGAAGCGGATAAAGCTGACTTATGGAATTCCCAAAAAGTAAAAGGCGATAATACTTATCAAATAGTATATAAAGGAAAGCCCTTAAATTCCCGCGAAATATGTTATTGGAAAGTCAGAAGCTGGGATAAGAACGGCGAGCCGGGGCAGTGGAGTTCAATCTCACATTGGGAGATGGGTCTTCTAAATAAAAATGAATGGAAGGCAAATTGGATAGGACTGGATTTGAATAACCTCGGTAAAGGGAAAACATATCATTTACCGCCTGCTCCCTATTTAAGAAAGGAAATCAAATTAAATGGCAAAATTAAAAAAGCACGCCTTTATGTTACTGCTTTAGGGCTGTATGAGTTCTATATAAACGGAAATAAAATAGGGAACGATTATTTGACCCCTGGCTGGACGGATTATAACAAGCGGGTATATTATCAAACTTTCGATGTTACGAATAGTCTGCATAAGGGTGAAAATGCAATCGGCTCTATTTTATCATATGGCTGGTATTCCGGATATATTGGATATGCTTTGTTAGTTAATAACCCTAAGGTAAGGGCGTTTTATGGCAAAGTTCCTAAGTTAATGGCGCAACTCGAAGTGGAATACGATAACGGGACGAAGGCAGTCTTCGCTACCGATGCTTCCTGGAAAGCAGACTATGGTCCGATAGTTCAATCCGATATACTAGAAGGTGAATTATATGATGCGCGCAAGGAATTTAATAATTGGGCTAATATAGGTTTTAATGATTCGAATTGGAAAAAGGTTGAAGCTTACCCGGGAACAAAACGTAAAATACAATGTTACCCCGGAAACCCTATCCAAATTACTCAAATAATTCATCCTATTTCGATTACTCCACGTGATAGTGATAGATATATCTTTAATATTGGACAAAACTTTGCGGGTATAGTTACACTAAAAGTTAAAGGCAACGTTGGCGACACAGTTGTGATTCGTTACGGCGAAATGCTTTATCCTGACGGGCGTTTAATGACTGATAACCTTCGCATGGCAAGGGCGACTGATACATATATCTTAAAAGGTAATCCCGACGGCGAGACATGGACTCCCAATTTTACTTATCACGGTTTTCAGTATGTTGAAGTAAGCGGATTAAATAACAAACCTGATCTTAACACAATCACCGGCTTGGTTCTGGGCTCAACAACACCCTTAGCAGGCACGTTTGCTTGCAGCGACTCTATGGTTAATAAGCTTTACAGCAATATAGTTTGGACTCAACGGTCAAATTTTATGGATATACCGACGGATTGCCCGCAAAGGGATGAGCGTCTGGGATGGACGGCAGACGCACAAATTTATGTTAGCTCTGCAGTCTGTAACAGAGATGTAGCGGCATTTTTTACGAAATGGCTTGTCGATTTAAACGATGCTCAATTACCGAACGGAGCCTATCCGGTATTTGCACCTTTCCCGCATTTACGCTCATCGGACAGTTATTCACCGGGCTGGATGGAAGCGGGAATTATAATTCCTTATCAAATTTATAAAACCTATGACGACACGCGTTTGATAAAGAAGTACTGGCCGAATATGGTAAAGTTTATGAACTTTCTCGAGAAGAAGAGCAGAGGAAAATACTATTTTGCAGAAGGTTCTTTTGAAGATATTGAACCGAAAGGAGGCTATGGTGATTGGCTGTCGATTGGAAAAAAAACATCACCGGATATGCTTGCTACGATGTACTACGGTTATTGTGCTTCCATGATGTCTGAAATGGCAGATGCCGCGAATAAAACTGAACAAGCAAAATATTTTGCTGATCTTTTTAATAAAATAAAAAAAGCTTTCCTTCAGCACTATGCTGAATCAGACGGAAGGCTAAAATGTGACGCAAAGGCATACGGTTCCGGTGAAGGTTATGTGGACGGACAACTTGGATTTTCCGGCAATACGCAAACTGCATATGATAATGCTATTTATATGCACATGCTTCCGGATAGTCTGGTTGCAAAAGCCGGAGAGTATCTTAATCAATTGGTCTTAGATAATAAAGGATATTTAACGACGGGATTCCTCGGAGTAAAAGCGTTATTGCCTGCTTTATCGATGACGGGGCATAATTCAACTGCATACCGGTTACTGCTGAACAAAAATTATCCGTCATGGGAATATGAAATCGAAAACGGCGCTACGACAATCTGGGAGAGGTGGAACAGTTATACAAAAGGACAGGGTTTTATGGCCGGGATGAATTCATTTAATCACTATTCTTTTGGTTCTGTTTGTGAATGGATGTTTAACTATATGTCGGGAATCAGTTCGGAAGGGCCGGCATACAAGCATATCATAATAAAGCCTGATATTTCAAACGGAAAAATCACGAATGCACAAGCCTCGTTGATTACGATGAATGGTAAAATAATTTCTTCATGGAAAGTAGAAGGAAATAAACTTCTTATGAAGGTAACAATCCCGGTTAACGCATCATCTGTAATTTACATCCCTGCAAAAGCTGAGGATTCTGTAAAGGAAGACGGCATTGAAATAACTAAAGGTAAAGGAATTGAGGTTGATAGATTCGTGCATGGTTATCTAAAGCTAAATGCTGGTTCGGGAGTATTTAATTTTGAATCAGTAATTAATTGAATCCTCGCATCTATAAAAATTTATTGGAGAAATAATATATAGAAATATAGTGCTTAATTTTTCACTTGGACTTTACAAATTAAGGCTGATACAAATAATATCAATATATTTAAACTGTCTGCACTTTGTTCCAAATGCGCAAGAAAAAACCGATAAATCCGTGCGGCTCGATTACAGCTTAAGTGACAATTCTAAATGGGAAACGTAAGTTCCTCCGTTTTCACTTACTGAAATTATTCTGGAATAAATGATTATTCAGCATTATAAATTACTTTTAATATAGAAGTATCTTTAATTATAATAAACTATAGGTTAATAAATGAGAAAGCTGTTACTCCTTTTTGCGTTGATATTTACTTCAAATATTTTTCCACAAAATAGTTCCGACAAATCCATAATAGAAAAATACCGGCAGAATTTGAGCGGGATCGATTCTTTAATGCAAAACGGGATACTGACTGATTCCGCAACAGGTATGCAATTTTATACTGGTTATGCATATAAAACACTTTATGACTGGGACCAATATTTTGAAGCCATTGTCCAGATATATATGGGCTGGTCGTCAAAATATATTAAGGATGGGGTATTGATTTTTCTTGATAACGAAAAGCCGGATGGGTTTATAGCTAGATCGGTTCCGGCTGACCAATGGGATATTAAAGAACAAGCAAAGCCATTTCTTGCACAAATCTGTTATCTGGTTTATAAAGCTTATGGAGAAAAAGATTGGATATTGAAAGAGCCATATTTTACAAAATTAAAAAAATATATTGACTATTGGCTTAATCAAATGACAAATAAGAAAGATGGATTAAGTTTCTGGATGAGCGCGCCCCATACAGGAATGGATGACCAGATAGAAAGGGCTGGCTATTGGGAGGATGCGCAGTGCGAGGGAGTTGACTTAAATTGTTATTTAGTTCGTGAAACATTGGCATTTTCTAAGCTATGCAGTCTCGCAGGCAAAGAAAAAATGGCTGAAGAATATGCAAAAATATCAGAGGAAAGAAAGCAAGCCATCCGTAAGCTGCTATGGGATAATACTGATGGATTTTTCTATGATAGGAAAGTAGACTCGAAAAAACCCTTATCTAAAATGGTATGGGAATATTCACCGCTTAATACGCTATCGTCAAATCAGTATAAGATTCCGGTTAAGTCGGTAGAATCTTTTGCAGTGCTTTGGGCAAAAGTTGCAACACCCGGACAAGCAAAAAGAATGATTGTAGAACATCTGTTTAATCCTCGAGAATTTTGGACACCATATCCAATTTCAGCATTGGCAAAATCTGAACCATGGTACAGTACTAAAGAGCTTCCGGGCGATATGGGTTGCAACTGGCGGGCAAATGTTTGGATGCCAACCAATTATATGATTTATCATGGTCTGAAATTTTACGGCTACAATGATTTGGCTACTATTGTCGCAGAGCGTACTAAAGAATTAGTTAATAAATCGGGAAACCGAGAATATTATAATTCCGAAACTGGCGAAGGATTGGGTATGAATCCCTTCTGGGGATGGAGTTTGCTCGGGCACTTTTTCAAGCTTGAAGAAAAATTAAAATGGGATATAACCAATCTAAATTAAATAAGTCTTGCATTTTAGTCTCGGAAAGAAAATAATATATTTGAGATCAATATTAGTTGATTATAAAATGGAGTTAATTAAAAATGAAAAAAATTATTTTGTTTGCTATTATTATAAACTTTTGCACCATTAATGCTCAGAATCCTATTGTTCCTGCCGGTAATTATTGTGCGGATCCTTCCGCTCATGTATGGCCCGATGGTAAAATGTACGTTTACGGTTCTAAAGACGAGAGTCCGAAATATTATTGCTCAAAAAGTTACGATGTTTGGTCCTCTAGCGATTTAGTCCATTGGGTTAAAACAGAAAATGCTTTCTCAACTAAAAACATAAATGATCAAGCAAAATTCAAAAATGATTTTTTATATGCTCCAGACTGTATGTATAAGAACGGTACCTATTATCTTTATTATTGTCTTTCCAGTGCCAAAGACAATGAAGGAGTTGCAGTAAGTAAATCACCTACAGGTCCCTTCGTTAACGGGAAAGTGATTAACCTGAAAGGAATGGATCAAATTGATCCTTGCGTGTTTATGGATGATGACGGACAGGCTTATATGATTTGGGGGCAATTTGCTGCCAAGGTAGCGAAACTGAAACCCGATATGACTGAGATAGATCCATCCACAATAAAAGACAGCGTGGTTACTGAAAAAGAACATTATTTTCACGAAGGCGGCTACATGATTAAACGCAAAGGAATTTATTATTTTATTTATGCGGATATGCAAAGAGCTAATATGCCGACTTGTATAGGTTATTCAACGAGCAAATCTCCATTCGGTCCATTTAAATATGGCGGAATTATTGTAGACAATAATCATTGCGACCCTGGTGTATGGAACAATCATGGGTCTGTTGTTGAGATGAATGGTAAATGGTACGTCTTTTATCATAGATCGACACATGATTCTTTCTCTATGAGAAAAACTTGCATTGAACCGATTACTTTTAATTCAGATGGAAGTATTAAAGAAGTTGAAATGACTTCGCAGGGTGCAGGACGTCCCCTGGATTCTTTTACTAAAATTGAAGCCGATAGAGCCTGCCTTTTATTCGGTAATGTTCGAATACAGAATTATACTAAGGATAACGATGAACTGGGCGGAATTAAAAACGGCGATAGAACAGCTTTTAAATATTTAGATTTCGGATCCGGAGCAGACGGTTTTGAGGTTTCTGTTATTCCGGGAAAAAATGCCGGCAAGATAGATATTGTAACGGATCAGCCTTGGCATGCCGCAGTTGGTTCGATTGAAATTCCGGCAGGCGATTCAAAAACAATTAAAACATTTAATTGTACTATAAATAAAATAAAAGGAGTTCATGCACTTTGGCTAAGGTTTTCTGGTGATGGTGAAAATTTATTTGCCGTTGATTCTTTTAAATTTTTGAGATGAACGATTATTTAAAGTAAATAGTTTAAAATAATAATAAAGGACTAAAATGAAATTCAAATTTTTACACCCTAGGGACGAAATTATTGAAATTATAAATCGAATCTATATGAACGGAATGACAACAACTTCGGGGGGAAATCTTTCTATTCTTGACGATGACGGATCTATCTGGATAACTCCGAAAGGTGTCGATAAAGGAACGCTGGCACCGAGCGATATAATTCGTGTATTCTCTGACGGTAAACATGAGGGTATTCACGAACCTTCGTCTGAATTCCCCTTTCATCTTGCTATATATAAAGCAAGACCGGATATAAAGGCAATAGTACATGCTCATCCTCCGGCACTCGTTTCTTTTGCGATTACAAGAAAAATACCCGACACTCATATTATACCGAAGGCAAGCGAAATATGCGGAAAGGTTGGGTATGCGAAATATGCTTTACCGGGGAGCGACAAGCTTGGCAAAGTGATTGCCGATATTTTCAAAAACGGTCACGAAACCGTTCTTATGGAAAACCACGGAATAGTTACCGTGGGTAATAGTTTAATGCATGCATTCCAAAGGCTGGAGACTCTTGATTTCTGCGCGCGTCTCACTCTAAAAGCTAATATTCTCGGAAAGGTTAAAGTCCTAAGTAAGAGAGAACTTGAATTATCAAGAAAAGGATTTTTACTCGGCACTTTTAAACATTCTCATCCGTCATCAAATGAAAAAGATATCCGGAAAAGAATGATTACACTTATCAGAAGAAGCTATGATCAAAATCTTTTTACAAGTTTGGAAGGTACATTTTCCGCAAGGATAAGCGGAAATGAGTTCCTAATAACACCGTTTGGGATGGATCGTAAATATTTAAATGTGGAAGACCTTGTATTAATAAAAAACGGCAAAAAAGAAATCGGAACGACTCCCAGCAGGAGCGTAAAACTTCACATAGCTCTATATAAAAAAAACCCCGATCTGAATGCAATTATAATAGCTCATCCGCCTAATATTCTTGCATTTGGGGTAAGCGGAGTTAAGTTTGATTCCAGAACAATTCCGGAAAGTTTTCTTGTCTTAAGAGATATTCCAATACTTCCGTACGGATTGGAGTTTAACTATGGTGACAAGACGGGCAATAGGCTAACTGGGATTATTTCGGAAAAAACACCTATTGTTATTTGTGAAAATAGCTGCGTGATTGTTACCGGAAATTCATTGTTGCAAAGTTATGACAGGTTGGAAGTTGCTGAGTTTTCCGCTAAGTCGGTTATTGCTTCCAAGGCAATTGGAGAAATTGTGCCGATCGGAAAATTCGAAATAGACGAATTGGAAAAAGCATTTGACCTATAATTATTATTCTTTCACAAAATTAAATCTACGAATATGTATACAAAAATAATACGATTTTCAATAATGTTATTTATTCTTGCTTTTGTCAATAAAAGCTTTGCGGTTGACGGCGGCAAAATAACTCCCCAAAAGCTGCGCGTTGAATATCTTAAAAATCCCGTAATAGATGAGTTATCGCCCCGATTAAGCTGGGTTTTGATATCAAGTGAAAATGATCAAGCCCAAACAGCATACCAAATAGTTGTTGCAAGCAGCATTCAAAAATTAAATGAAAATAAATTTAATATTTGGAATACCGGCAAGGTTTTTAGTAATCAAAATATCCAAATTTATTATAAGGGTAGAAAATTAAACTCAAGGGGTATTTATTACTGGAAGGTTAGAGTATGGGATAAAAACGGAATGCCTTGCCGGTGGAGTAAAACTGCTTCATGGAATATGGGACTTCTAAATAAAAGTGAATGGAAAGCTGAATGGATCGGACTGGATTTGTATAATCTAAACAGAGAGCCGCAGTTAATTCTGCCTCCTGCGCCTTACCTGCGTAAAAGTTTTACGCTAAACAAAATTATTAAAGATGCAAAGGTTTATGTAACCGCGCTCGGTTTATATCAGCTTCGCATAAACGGCCATAGAGTAGGTAATGATTGCTTTACTCCGGGATGGACGGATTATAATAAAAGGGTTTACTATCAGGTCTATGATGTTAAATCACTCTTAGCTAATGGTGCGAATGCCGTTGGGGCTGTGTTATCATATGGTTGGTACGCCGGTTATGTTGGTCCTGCACTCTTTGTCGGATTACCAAAAGTACGGGCTTTTTATGGGAAAATCCCGAAGCTTAAAGTTCAGCTCGAAATTACATTTATGGACGGTTCAAAGGAAATAATAGTTTCGAATAAAACTTGGAAAAGTTCCGACGGGCCGCTTCGTGAATCCGATATTCAAATGGGAGATACATACGATGCAAGGCTGGAATCAATTGGTTGGGACAAACCGGGCTATGACGATTCAGGTTGGAGAAAAGTTGAAGTTTTTCCTGATACAAAAAGGAAAATTGAAGTGCATCCCGGTGTTCCTGTCCGAATTAATAAAGAAATTAAACCCGTGTCTATTTCATCTCTTCCGGGAGGAAAATATATTTTTAATATGGGACAAAATTTCGCCGGTGTCGTTAGATTAAAAATAAAAGGCAAGCGCGGACAAAAAATTGTAATTAAATATGGGGAAATGTTGCATAAAGACGGAACTCTTATGACGGAGAATTTAAGAAAAGCACGCGCAACGGATACATACATATTAAAAGGAGATCCGAATGGTGAAACATGGGTCCCCGATTTTACTTACCATGGATTCCAATATGTAGAAGTAACCGGATTTTCTGCTAGACCTGCCGATAGTGCAATTACCGGACTGGAAATAGGATCTAAAATGAGTAAAACAGGGGAATTTGAAACAAGCGATCCTGAAGTCAACCAGCTTTATCATAACATTGTTTGGACGCAACGCTCGAATATGTTGGAGGTACCTACGGATTGTCCGCAAAGAGATGAAAGGTTAGGTTACAGCGGTGATGGCCAAATCTTTATAGGCTCAGCTGTAATGAATATGAATGTGGCTTCGTTCTTTAAAAAATGGCTTGTTGATTTGAATGATGATCAAAATAAAAATGGACTCTATCCAGATTATGCACCAACTCCGCTGCACTGGGGTGAAAAAGATTATGGACTTCCTTATCACCCGGGTTGGATGGAAGCAGGAATAATTATTCCATTTACTTTATATAAAACTTATGGCGATGCAGAAAATTTAAAAAGATTTTATCCTCAAATAAAAAAGTTAATCGAATATGGCTGTTTGAAAACAAAGGGTAAATGTTATTATAATGAAGGAGAATGGTCAGATTACGGAAAAGGTCATTTAGGATTAGGCGATTGGCTTTCAATAGGACCCACAACTGCGGATGATATTATTGCCTCTATATATCTTGGCTATAGTATAAAACTGATGAAAGAGATTGCAGAAGTTTTGGGTTATAAGAATGATGTTAAATATTACGGTAATCTATTCAAAAAATTTCAATCCGGATTTATTCATCACTACATAGATGCGGACGGCAAAGTTAATGTCAATGAACATAAATATGATTTTTATCCTGAATTTAAAAAATCCGCAGGCATTTCAGGGAATACTCAAACAGCTTATGCAAATTTAATTTATATGGGCTTGCTTCCTAAGTATCTTGAGAAAAATGCTGCAGATCATCTTGTTGCATTGATTAATAAAAATAACGACAAATTAACAACTGGTTTTTTGGGAGTAAAACAACTGCTTCCGGCATTATCCGAAACGGGACATGATGATCTGGCAGAGAAAATATTCTTAAATAAAGAATATCCAGGATGGTTATATGAAGTTGAAAACGGTGCTACTTCAATTTGGGAACATTGGGACAGCTACTCTAAGAATACAGGATTTGCGTCTTCGGGGATGAATTCTTTTGATCATTATGCATTTGGATCTGTCTGTGAATGGATGTTCCATAATTTGGCCGGGATTCAAAACAACGGAGTTGCCTATGATAGTATTATACTTAATCCGTATATAGATAATCATTTTTCCTACGTTAAAGCCAATTATGAATCAGTCCACGGGAAAATCCTATCTTATTGGAAAAAAGACGGTGACAAGATTATTTACCAAACCATAGTACCGGTTGGTGTTAAAGCCGAAATTTTTATCCCTTCGCAAAAAGACAAATTACCCGAAGTAAATGGGCAAGGTCTTTCCAAATATAAAAGCATAAAAATAATTGGATATAAAGATGGTAAATGGGTAGTTGAAACACCTTCAGGTAATTACACATTTTCTTCTTTAATAATTAATTAAACTATACGTGCAATTTATTTTTGGAGGAGTTATGAAAAAAATTTTTATTTGATATTTTACATATGTCTATCGGTTTTAATTTCAACTAAAGCTCAATGTTCAGATAAAGTTAAAAAAAATTCCGGTAAACTTGTTGGGGTTGCATACTCAACCTGGCACCAATCCGAAAATTGGGAAAATGTGTGGGGAAAACCTAAACTTGGATTTTATCGTTCAGACGATGGGAAAGTGATTTGTCAGCATGGAAAATGGTTAACTGAAGCAGGTGTTGATTTCATTTTCGTCGATTGGTCAAATGATATAAATTATGATCCCTCTGTGCCTCACAAAAAAAATGTTTTTGATATGATAGAGTCAGCAACAAACGTGATATTTAAAGAGTTTTCCGAAATGAAGAAAAGCCCCAAGATATGCATTATGGCCGGGGTAACAGGAAGCCCTGATGCGGTAAAAGACGGTCGATTGCAAAAAAAAACGGATCAGATATATAATCAATATATTGCTAATCCGACTTACAGGAAATTATATCAGTATTATCTCGGTAAGCCGCTTCTGATCATATATGTCAATACACCGTCACCGTTTCAGAATGGTATCCCAAAATGGAGTGATCCCCGGTTTACAGTGAGATGGATGACCGGATACATAGCCCAGCAGCATAATTTAGTTGACAATAAAAATGTGAGTAAGTACGGATACTGGTCTTGGGAAGAAAGAGGAAAGCAAACTTATACCATTTATAACGGAAAGCCTGAAGAAATGACCATTGTCGCTGCATGGCGTGCCGATAACGGAAAGGGCGAACCGCAGCCGAGGCAAGCTGTCCCGGAGCAAGGAAGGTTAAACGGACTTACATTCAGGCAGCAATGGAACAGGGCCGATTCGATAGGTGTAAAAATTGCGTTAGTTGTATCATGGAACGAATGGTCAAGGGGTGAGCAGCCCAGTGCTGAAATAAGCAAGGACATTGAGCCTTCAGAAAATTTTGGTTATTTCTATCTCGATTTACTACAAAAGGAAATTCAAAAATTTAGGAGCCTAAAATAGCAACCCAAAATTCTCTTTATTTGCAAAAAGGCAGGAACGTAATTGCCATCTGGGGGGTCAATTAAGGAGGTACAGCGGGTATCCTGGCAATGCTTCAGGAGAATGGACATGTTCTCCTTACCTCGGATGAATCGTGGAAAGTATTGATGAAGACTATTTCCCCTGCATTATGGAATACCATTACCTTCGATGATTCTTACTGGAAAAATGTTACTGTAATAGCGCCATATGGTTCTGGTAATTGGGGAAGCAGGTTGGTCGACTGGCCGGGAGCCGGCGGAGACGTGGGATATCTTGCACATATACCTATCCTTCCCAAAAAAGTTTCTATAATTTCAGGCGGAAAACAAATATCCGGTGCTGAATCTCTTTTCGGTTCCAAAGACGGATTGGCGATCATATCTCCGGGCTCTTCACCGGCAAACACACAGCATATTTTAGTGTTTTACTTCGGACAGGAATTTGCGGGGAGAATGCAAGTCTGGGGAACGCAAGGGGCGCAAGTGATTATAACAACCGGTGAATCGCTTCAGGAATGCACTCATCAGGAACCAACTCTGGACAATCACGGTCCCTTCATAATAACTTTAGCGGGGACTCGGCCTGCATCTACCCCCTAAACTGCCTTTCGTTATGCAAGGATTGAATAAAGCGGTACCAAACCTCTTCATCTAACACAAGTGCGATGCGACTTCAAATACAATCCCGTCAAATATACGGGATCTTTCAACTGTTCTGATTCACTGCTAACTCGGATCTGGTATACAGGTGCTTATACGGCACATCTCTGTATGCAAGAAGATATCTGGGACGCGCCGAAACGCGATCGAGGACTCTGGATCGGAAACTTGCAGGTAACCGGACAGAGGATCAATGTTACTTTCGGTGATAGGTTTTTAATGAAGCGTTCAATCGAGCGTGTGCGGGATCAGGCACAGGGAGGGCGCCCGGATAACGAGCTCCCAGTGAGTGAGGTTAACTCAAGTCCAGGATATTCCGAGCTTGGTTTTGCACCTTAGCTGACTAATACCTCCATCGAGTAGATAAAACTTTTCTAGAGCGACAGCACGCGAAAATAATCTCCCTCTTAGAATATTTAAAACTGATTTCGATAATGATAATCTATTCAATAATCCCCACAAGGTGTGGGATTTTTGTGATTGGTCTCCTCGTTTAATTATAGATAGTTTGCTTGCTCGAGCCACAACAGATCTTTATATAATTCTTGGAGTATAAAAAAGCCATATACCTACTCGATGAGCTTGGAGATACCGCAAACGCTGACCATTATGAAAAATGGGAAAGTCAACTAGTTCAGGCAGCTCGCGCAAATCTTTTTAACATTAAAACAGATTCCTTCAGCGATAGACTGAAAGAAAACGTGATGGCAATTCTCTTGGGTGTAGCTACACCGCAAAAGTATTCCATCATATACCAAAGCATTATCAAACCAGGCGGATCGGCTTGGACGGTACCACATGGAAAAGGTCTCAGCGATAGCGAAGTTATGTCGCCCTACTAAGGTTATTTTGTCCTTTCCGTAATGGGTAAACTCGGTGAGAATCAAGATGTCCTAAACTTATTGCGAAAATATTGGGGGGAATATGATTTCACGTGGCGCAACAACTTGGTGGGAAGTATTCGATCCATCCTTGCCGCGCGACTTTAACTGGGTAATTGATAGAATGAATTATATCAGCCTGAGTCACGGATGGTCCACCTGTCCAACATCCTTTTTAACCAAACACATAATGGGAGTGCGTCCTACCGCACCAGGCTATTCGGATATTATCATCCAGCTAAATTTGTGTAACCTTAAGTGGCTGGAAGGCAATGTTCCGACTCCGCGCGGGATCATTTTCGTAAAAGTGTTTCATCAGAAGAGCCATCTTATTATTAAGGTTAAGCTGCCTGTATCAAAGCCCATGTTGAAGTCCCGGGTGAATCGCATGACGTTGACCGTCAGGGTGAATATAGAATTACATCGAAATAAAGAAAGTTGAAAAAATGAAATATAAATCCGCACATACTGATATACCCCGGTATGTAATTCTTTATGTGTTTTTTGTAATTTTTCTTTTTGATGTTAAGTTAAATGCTCAATCAACACCAAAATCACTTTATGTTGGCGCCTCTTATTATCCTAAAATATCAGGCGCTAAGATAGGTTCAGACATCCAAAAAATGAAGGAAATCGGGATCAACCAAGTAAGGTTCAATGATTTTGACTGGATAAGTGAGGAACCCAAAGAGGGAGTATTTGATTTGGAATGGTTGGAAAATGCAGTTGATAAGTTTACGAAAGCAGGCATAGCCGTAGAACTATGCACTCCAACTGCCGGGCCACCAATTTGGCTCGAGGAAAAACACTCCGATATTCTGCTTGTAAATGCTTTGGGCTTAGTTGTAGGGCATGGTGGCAGAAGGCAATATAGCCCTAATTCAAAGGTCTATCGCGAGTATTCCAGAAAAATAGTCGAAAAGCTGGGACAAAAGTTCGGCAGACATCCGGGACTAATTGCATGGCAGATTGATAACGAATTTTGGGGAGATGACTATTCCAATAATTCTTTAATTGCTTTTCA
>JAJYCM010000014.1 GCA_021778375.1 Bacteroidota bacterium | reverse complement strand
AACCATGAATTCATGATTTTCTGGATCATAGCTAACATTGCCACTAATATTTGCCTTTTCTAAACCACCTAATCGATGTTCTAACCCAGGAGTCCCTGGCAGCGCCCATGGACGAGTTAAATTTTCATCTCTTAGGTAGGGTGCAAAGCCTTCCTTTTCAGTTCTAAATTTCACTTTTATTTCAGGTATTTCCTCGGGGTTAGGAATTAACCACGGCTCAGAACCATTAGCAATATACCCGTCCGATAGATAAAGTACTGGAACCATATATTTTGTAGCAAGGCGTGCTGCTTCCAATGCCATGTTAAAACATTCGGCAGGTGTTGACGGAGCAATGACTACAACCGGAGCTTCTCCGTTCCTACCGTTGATTGCTTGCTGCAAATCCGATTGCTCAGTTTTTGTAGGAAGCCCAGTACTTGGTCCACCGCGTTGAACATCAATAATAATTATGGGCAGCTCAGTCATTACAGCTAAACCAACGGCTTCGGTTTTTAATGCTAAACCGGGTCCGCTTGTTGTAGTGATTGCTAATGCCCCAGTAAATGCGGCGCCTATCGATGCTGTTATTGCTGCAATTTCATCTTCAGCCTGAAAAGTTCTAACTCCAAAATTTTTATGTTTGCTTAGCTCGTGCAAAATATCAGATGCAGGTGTTATAGGATAAGAACCAAGGAACAATGGCAAGCCAGATTTCACGGATGCAGTTACAAATCCTATTGCCAATGCTTCATTACCAGAAATATTTCTGTAAACTCCTTTGGGAAGTTTTGCCGGTTCAACTTGATAACGAGTAGTAAATAATTCGGTGTTCTCTCCAAAATAATATCCAGCCATTAAAGCTTTTTCATTAGCTGATCCAATCAGCGGTGAGTCCTTAAATTTATCTTTTATCCATTTTAATGTGGGTTCAAAAGGGCGACTATATAACCAGTACATCATGCCGAGAGCAAAAAAGTTTTTGCATCTTCCAATTTCCTTAGCCGAAAGACCGCTATCTTCAAGGGCTTTATTTGTCAGCTTACTCAAGGGAACCTGGATTACATTGTAGCCTTCTAAACTTCCGTCTTCCAAAGGATTAGTTTCATATCCGGCAAGTTTTAGATTTTTTGAATCAAAAGCATTAATATTTATAATTATAAAGGCATTATGTTTCAGATCTTTAACATTGACTTTCAATGCGGCAGGATTCATAGCTAATAAAACATCCGGCGAATCGCCCGGTGTTTGAATATCCCTGCTGCTAAAGTGCAACTGAAATCCGCTTACTCCATAGGTAGTTCCTATTGGTGCACGTATTTCGGCTGGGTAATCCGGTAGCGTACTTAAGTCATTCCCTACAAGAGCAGTTGTATTAGTAAATTGCATTCCGGTTAATTGCATACCGTCACCTGAATCTCCTGCAAATCGAACCGTAACGTCCGAAAGTTCAAGGATTTCTTTTTCCATTTTCATAGATATTCTTTATCCTTCATTTTAAGTATAAATTTTAGCTTAAGATTGATCCGCAATCTTGAAGTTGAAAGGTTTATTTACAGAAACCTTTTTGTAATTAGAAAGTTAAACAAATTTTAATATAAAATAGTGTGAGATGTTTTACATAAAAAAAGGAACAAGCTTTAAAGAGCTTGTTCCTTTAATAGAAGAAAATTAAAGAAGGAGGGAAAAATTAATTTACCTGCCAGGTGTTGCCGGCAAATAACACTTTTTCAAGGTCGCCCTTTCCTTTTTTATTTGTTACAGTATTTACCTGTGCTTCAACGTCGCCATCGTAAGTAGGTTTGGTAATTTGTCTGAATACTCCAATCGGTGTTGGCATTGTTGGGTCTTCTGTTAAATTAGCCAACAAAGTAGCAAGCACGGGGCTTTCATCAAATTCATCATGAACTATGACATCTTCAATTCTGAATTTACCATTACCAATTTCCACCGCCTTTGGCTTTGCACCATCCATTACAATACCTTTGTTTTTATTAATTCCAAATATCATTGGTTTACCATGTTCAAGAACAAGCACATTATCGTCTTTTGTTTTTTTGTCGGTAAGAATATCAAAAGCACCATCGTTAAAGATACTGCAATTTTGGAAAATCTCTACGAAGGCTGTTCCTTTATGAGCAGCTGCGCGTTTAATCATCTCTTGGAGATGTTTAGTATCTCGATCAAGAGACCTAGCGACAAATGTTGCGCCCGAACCTAGCGCAAGCGAAATAGGATTAAACGGATAATCCACGCTTCCGTAAGGAGAAGTCTTTGTGATTTTACCTTTTTCAGAAGTCGGTGAATACTGTCCTTTTGTTAATCCATAAATTCTATTATTAAAAAGGAGAATTTTAAGATCAACATTTCTTCGGCAAGTATGAATAAAATGATTTCCTCCAATACTAAGCAAATCGCCGTCACCGGCAGCAACCCAAACAGAAAGTTCTGGATGACTAACCTTTACTCCGGTTGCTATTGCAGGGGCTCTTCCGTGAATTCCGTGAAATCCATAAGTGTTCATGTAATATGGGAATCTTGATGAACAACCGATACCGGAAATCCAAACAATATTTTCCTTTTTAATTCCGACTAAGTCGGGAAAAGAGCGCTGAACTTGCGCTAATATTGAATAATCGCCGCATCCCGGACACCATCTGACGTCCTGATCAGTAGCGAAATCTTTTGCTGTAATCTTTAAATCTTTAACTTCTATTTTATCAGTCATTATTCTTTCCTCCGAGAATTTCTTTAATTTTATCTTCAATGTCAGACACTCTAAACGGTAGACCTCTCATAATATTCAATTGTATTATCGGGATTAAAAATTCACTACGTAATATCTTAGCAAGTTGCCCAAGATTTATTTCGGGAAGAAGAACATTCTTAAATCCTTTTAGAACATATTCTGTATTTTTCGGTAAAGGGTTCAAATATTTAAGGTGAGCCTGGGATACATTATAGCCGGCTTGTCTTGCCTTGATTACTGCTTCTTTAATTGCTCCGAGAGTTCCACCCCAACCTAGTACAAGCAATTCGCCTTCCATATCGCCGTCAACTGTTAAATCTGGAATATCATTTACCATATTTTTAACTTTTTGGGCTCTAAGATTTATCATCAAGTCATGATTATCCGGATCGTAGCTTACAGTGCCAGATATATTTGCTTTCTCAAGTCCGCCGATTCGATGTTCTAATCCGGGGGTTCCTGGCTTAGCCCATGGGCGTGAAAGATTCTCATCTCTTGAATACGGCGCAAATCCTTCCTTCTCGGTTCTAAACTTAACCGGAATTTCCGGTAATTCATTTACGTGAGGAATTTTCCAAGGTTCAGAACCATTAGCAAGATAACCATCAGTTAAAAGAATCACAGGAGACATATATTTTATAGCTAATTTTGAAGCTTCCATTGCCATTGTAAAACAATCGCTTGGAGTAGAAGCAGCTAATACAGCTACAGGTGCTTCACCATTTCTCCCGTAAATTGCTTGAAGAAGGTCAGCTTGCTCTGTTTTAGTTGGTAGTCCGGTACTCGGTCCACCACGTTGAACATCAATAATAACTAGAGGTAACTCGGTCATTAGAGCTAAACCGATAGCTTCGGTTTTTAATGCAAGGCCAGGTCCGCTTGTCGTTGTAATAGCAAGATTACCGGCAAAGGAGGCACCAATAGCAGAGGTAATCCCCGCAATTTCATCTTCAGCCTGTACAGTTTTAACGCCGAAGTTTTTATAATTACTTAAATATTGTAAAATTTCAGTGGCTGGTGTTATTGGATATGATCCAAGGAATAAAGGCAATCCGCTTTTCACTGAAGCTGCTAGAAAACCAAGCGCAGTAGCTTCATTACCAGAAATACTTCTATAAGTCCCTTTTGGAAGTTTTGCCGGTTCAATTGAATACCGTGTATTAAATATTTCTGTATTCTCGCCATAATTATAACCTGCTGTTAAAGCTTTTGTATTTGCATCAACAAACTCAGGTGTTTTGCTAAACTTTCTTTGTATCCAATTTAATGTTTGATCGAGAGGTCTATCAAAAAGCCAATACATAAGTCCAAGAGCAAAAAAGTTTTTGCATCTTGAAACTTCTTTAGGTGAAAGTGAAGACCCTTCCAGTGCTTTAGCAGTTAATGAGGCAATCGGAACCGGAAAAACTTCAAACCCTTCATAGGAATCGTCTTCAAGCGGATTAGTTTCATACTTTGCAAGTTGAAGATTTTTTCTATCGAATGCATCAGTGTTAACGATAATTGTAGCACCGGGTTTTAATTCACTTAAGTTTTTCTTGACAGCAGCAGGATTCATAGCAACAAGCACATCGGGTCTGTCACCCGGGGTATGAATGTCAGTGCTACTAAAATGAAGTTGGAATCCGCTAACCCCGTAAACAGTTCCTATTGGCGCACGAATTTCTGCAGGATAATCTGGCAAAGTGCTAAGATCATTCCCCATTAAAGCTGTAGTATCGCTAAATTGACTTCCAGTAAGCTGCATTCCATCTCCAGAGTCACCGGCAAAACGAACAGTAACTTCAGATAAACTTTGAACTTCTTTTTCTTTGGGCATATTTGGTCTCTTAAAAATTGATAATTAAAACTACCAACTTTAAAACCATATACCGTGCCATTTGTAAATCAATTTATATTTATGATAAAAAGCGTTATAAATATGAGAGTTTTGTTTTTCTTCAGATGGAGACCTCAATTTTCTTCGAAAATAGATTCCATTTACATAAATTTACATCAATTTGAAGTATACTATTTTTGATTTATGGATTCTTATGATTCAACGTGGATATGTTTTCCCAACATCGGGAATTATTTTTTTTTGATTAGGGAATTTTAATAATGAATAAGTCAAATGAATTAGTGAAATATTGACTTTCATGATAATGCTCTAGCCTTTCTTGGAGTAACTTATCCTGTAAATAATATTAGCATAATCGTCTGAAACAAGCATTGAGCCATCCGCCATAATTTGAATATCCACAGGTCTACCTGTAATAGATTAATCTTTTTTCAGCCAACCCTCGGCAAAAGGTTCGTAACTAATAGGCTTTCGATTAGCATCAAGCGTAACTAATGTAACTCTGTACCCAATTTTATGAGTTCTGTTCCACGAACCATGCTCTGCAATAAAAATTTGATTCCAATATTTCTTTGGGAACATTTTTTCGGTATAGAAACGCATTCCAAGCGAAGCTACATGTGGGCCTAAGTCTTGTGCGGGTTCTGTAAATTTAGACAAATTCAAATTATTATCCTGTTTTGCAAATTCCGGGTTGGGAAGGTTATTCCCGTAAACATAAGGAAAGCCAAAGTCCATTCCTTTACGTGGGGCTTCATTTAGCTCATCAGGGGGCAAATTGTCTCCCAGCATATCTCTACCGTTATCAGTAAACCAAAGAACTTTTGTAATCGGATCCCAATCGAACCCTACAGTATTTCTAATTCCGGAGGCGAATTCTTCCAAATTACTTTCATCCGGATTCATTCTCCAAATGGAAGCGTAAGGACTTTTGACAGCGCAAATATTACATGGTGCGCCTATTGGGATATACAATTTTCCGTCGGGACCGAAACGAATAAATTTCCATCCGTGATGGAGATCGCTTGGGAAATTATCGTTTACAACTACAGGCT
Source organism: Bacteroidota bacterium (assembly GCA_021778375.1). Taxonomy (GTDB): domain Bacteria; phylum Bacteroidota; class Ignavibacteria; order Ignavibacteriales; family Ignavibacteriaceae; genus FEN-1297. The sequence continues at coordinate 17,648 of JAJYCM010000014.1, read as the reverse complement.
TTGGCGGATGATGAAGATCGGCTTCAATGTTAGGGAATTTAATTACGCGGTGAATTTCCGCAACGTATAAAGCGCCATTACGAAAAGCTACTCCGTTGGGCATATTTAAATCTTTTGCAATAGTAATTATTTCATCTGCTTTGTTATTTTTCTTTGAAGCAAGGACGGCATATACACTTCCAATTCTCGTACCGACATATAATATTCCTGCCGGGCTTAATGTCATTGACCGGGCACCCTTAATCCCCTTCGCATAAACTTCTATTTTAAAGTTAGGCGGAAGTTTAATACCAGGTTTTTTACACCTTTCAGGTCTTTAGTGAAGGATCTATTTATTGGAATAAATAAAATTAGAAATATGTATATAAGAAATACCTTTTTCATAATTGACTCCAATGAAATAATAAACGGTTTGATCCTAAAATTATAATGGTAATTTATGAAATGAATTCTCCCTGGTAAACATAAAATATTAGATAGTTTTACTATTTGTAATGTAGAGCAAATTATATTGATGCAAGTGTTCAATGACATTAGATTACATAATAAGGTGTGCTTCAATTTTGGTTTTTTATGAAATACATAGGAAATAGGATGCGTTTATGCCAATTTTGGTCATATGGCTTAATTAGGGGATTTCTCCCTTCGGTCGAAATGACGGGTGGTTTTGTGTCAATTGTACGGATAACTTCGATTTTGGAAGAGATATCTCTTCCTTATCTTGAATATAATTTATTCGACTTTCTTTAGCATTTCAGAAAATTCTTTTGCATTGATAAATCCTGTTATTCTTTGAATTTCTTTACCTTCGGAATTGAGAATAAGGATTGTGGGAACTCCGACAATTTTATATTTATCCCGCAGTTGTTCAACATCAGGTGAAAGAGTTTTCGTCATGTTGGCTTTTAGTGTAATAAATTTTTTAGATTCTTCAATAACTTTTGTATTGGAAAAAGTGGATGCGTCTAATTCTTTACATGGTATACACCAGTCTGCGTAGAAATCGATTATTGCCCCTTTGTTTAATGAGGTACTTTGCGATAAGGAATTATCGGAATAAGATTTCCATTCAATCGAGCTTTTCTTTTCAGGGATTAATGAATAAGCAGCAACTGCAATTAGTATGATTGCAAATGTGATCTTAAAAATTCTGAAGCCTTTAATATTATTAGCTAACTTATCAAAAATTAGAATATAAAGCGCAGCAATAATAAAAAATACCGGAAGAATGTAACCGGAAATATTCTTCGGCAGAAGTGGAAGAATAAAATAAAGAGCCATTCCGAGAAGAATCAATCCGAAAATATGTTTTACGGATTCCATCCAAACACCGGAGCGAGGAAGTTTTTTAATCTTTCCAGAAAATATTGCAAGTAAAAGATATGGGAAACCTAATCCGAGAGCTAAAACAAAGAACATTAAGAATCCATAAAAAGGATCTCCTTTTGCTGCGACAAATGTTACAAGTCCAAGCACAAAAGGACCGATGCAAGGAGCTGCTACAATGCCCATAGTTAGGCCCATAAAGAATGCACCATAATAACCGTTTTTTGCTCCGCCAGCTTTTGCTACTAAACTGTTTGGCATTTGTATTTCATAAAGCCCAAACATACTTAAAGATAAAATCACGAAGATTAATGAAATGGAAATAATGACCCACATATTTTGTAAAAGCGATCCAAATACGGCACCGCTCAATGCAGTAACAACTCCTATTACCGAATAAGTTAGAGCCATTCCTACTACGAATAATAAGCCCATTAAAAAAAGTCTTTTTGTACTTCCCTCGCTTTGACCGCCAAAGAAGCCGATGGTAATCGGGATTAAAGGATAGACGCAAGGAGTAAGATTTAGTGCTAACCCCCCTACAAAAACAAATAATAAGCTTAACAATAATCCGCTCGATGCTAAAGTTGATGAAATAGCATCGGAAGGTTGTGCACTTTTAATTTCAGGTTCGTCTTTGAGATTTAATTTATTAAAAATATCCAGGTTGATATAAGCCGAGGTTATATTGGAATTTGTTACGTTAATGATCAATGTATCTTCAGCCGAGACTGGAGGAGAACAAGTTTGATTATTGCAAGACTGATATTCTAATTTTACTAAAAGCGAATAATTACCGGGTGTTAAATTTTGGGGGACATATACAGTGCCTGTAAAAAAGATTTCTCCTTCCCAAACCGAAAGAGGTTTCTCCGAAAAGTTAAGTTTAATATTGTTTGCTTTTGGATAAATGACACTTAGGAGTTTAAATCCATTCGATGTATCTATCGATATTTTCGTCGGGATTAAATAATCTTCGTTTGGTTTATCTGAATTTATATGCCAGGAATCATCAACATCTGCTTTTATCGCAATCTGAAATTGACTGCCTTCCCTTACCTTATCAAGTGAAGAATAGGATTTAATTTTTACATGTTCTTGTTGTCCGTTTATCTGAGGCATTACAGGCGCAGCAAAAACTAATAAAGCAATGATTGAAAATAATGATAGCTTGCAATATTTTATAAAATTCTTTTCCATTAAACTAACTCTTTGTTTTACGTATTTTTTTATTTTCTCCAGCCTTGAACAATAGGGTATCTTCTCCCATATCCGAAAGCTTTTATCGAAACTCTTAAAGCGGGAGCAGCCTGTCTTCGCTTATATTCATTAAGATCAACTAACCTTAGCACAAACTTAACAATCTTTTCATCACCGATTAGATGAGAAATCTCGGATATCTCTTTATTTTCTTCAAGATACATTTTTAATATTTTATCTAACAAATCATATTCAGGTAATGAGTCCTGATCCTTTTGACCGGGTTTTAATTCAGCTGAAGGAACCTTTGTGATTATTTCCTCAGGGATAATTTCTTTATTTATATTGATATAATTTGCGAGACGGTAAACATCGGTTTTGTAAACATCAGCGATTACTGCAAGTCCCCCACTCATATCACCATAAAGCGTACAGTAACCAACTGCCATCTCTGATTTATTCCCGGTAGCAAGCAACAAGTAATTAAATTTATTCGCTATAGCCATTAAATAAAGACCTCTAACCCGGGCTTGAATATTTTCTTCAGCAAGTCCTTGGGGTAAGTTATGAAAAGCCGGAGAAAGAATTTCGTTTATTTTATCTACCACAGGTTGAATCGATATATTTTCTGATGAGATGCCAAGATTAGCAATAAGTTTCTCTGAATCGATAATGCTACCATCGCTTGAAAATTGGGAAGGCATCAAAATAACATGGACATTTTCTTTTCCCAAGGCATGAACGGCGAGATATGTAACAAGCGCTGAATCAATTCCTCCGCTTAATCCTATAACTACTTTTCTAAAATTTAATTTATTACAATATTCACGTATACCATAAATTAAAGCGTTTAATATTTCTTCTTCAAAACATTTTTCTGAATTAATTATTTCCGGGTATTTTTTACATGTATCAAAAATAAAATAGTCTTCCTCATAAGCTTTTCCAAGCATGACCAGTTTGCCATTGCTATCAAAGCACATACTAGCACCGTCAAAGATTAAATCAGTTTGTGCACCGACCGTACAAACATAAGCAAGCGGGATTTTATCATGTTTGGTTAAAACCGATAACATTTTTTGCCGGTCTTCTCTTTTATGATATGCGTAAGGGCTAGCCGAAATATTTATTAATATAGTGGCTCCTTTTTCAATTAAGTTTTTTACCGGATCAATACTGTAACGCCTTTTGTACCAGTAATCTTCATCATTCCAAATATCTTCGCAAATTGAAATCCCTAATTTCTCTCCTTTGAAATTAAATATTTTCGCTTCCAGTGCCATATCAAAATACCGCATTTCATCAAAAACATCGTAGTTAGGAATTAAAGTTTTGTGTTGGACAAATTGAATTTTCCCATTGTAACATAGTAAAGCAGAATTATGAACGGCAGTCCCGGTCAAATGATTATTTTCGGTAATTGCGCCAAAAAGGATTGCAACCTCACCTGTAATCAAGGCAATTTCTTTAGCTGCTTTATTAACTTCGTCTCTAAATTCTTTTTTTTCAACTAAATCTTGCGGAGGGTATCCCACTAAGGATAACTCTGGGAAGATTACTAAATCAACAGAATCTTGTAGAGCTTTATTGTATCCTTCAATAATTTTAGCTTTGTTAAAATCTAAGTCACCAATGATTGTATTTGTCTGACATAAAGCAATTTTCATAAAATATCTATTTTTTTGTTGCAAAAATAGGAAAGGACTAATGGTTTTACAATATTGATATTGGTTGTTTTTCTCTTTCTGAAGAATAATACATTTTGTCTAACATTACTTAAACCGATATTTTGATAATCAATCAACAAGGAATAATAACTCATTAGGCGCCGCAGGTAAAATTATTCTTCCGTAATTCAGGGTTAAAAGCCGCTAATAACAATAGATTAGCATAAAAAATATTTTTGGTTATTATTCCCTTTGAAATTAAACTTATTTATACGGAGGTATAAAATGAAAAGGAAATTATACCGGTCACGCAGAGATAAAATGATTGGCGGAGTAGCCGGAGGCTTAGGAGATTATTTTGACATTGATTCGACTTTGATCAGAATTATTTTTATAGTAGCCTTGGTGGTCGGTGGAAGCGGAATTCTTGCCTATATTATTTTGTGGATTGTTGTCCCCGAAGAACCTTATACCGAGAATGTATCTGCTTCAGCGAACAGCCAAGACAATTCAACTGAATCGAAAGACGAGGCATCAACGCGAATGCACAAAGAGCACGAGCCAAGAAGAAACAATTTGGGCGGAGTAATTTTAATTGTTCTAGGATTTATTTTCTTAGGTCAAAATTTTATCCCATGGTTTCATTTTGGTGATTACTGGCCTTTAATCTTAATTGTAATAGGCATTTCGCTGTTACTTAAATCAAATTCGAAGTAAAATAAATTGCGAGAAGCTTTATGAAAATAAGAAATCTTTTTTGGGGATTATTTTTTGTTACTATTGGGGTGTTAGTCCTGCTTGCTAATCTTGGATCACTAAATTTCGACATGACTTATATTTGGAAATTCTGGCCGGTCATTTTTATACTGCTGGGGCTTTCCTATTTCACAACCAACTCAATTGTGAAAGGATTCTTGTCTGCTATTTCAGCAATAATCATTGCAGTTGCGCTGTTTGCTTTTTTCAATTCAATTTTTTGGTTTGTTCGAGGCAATGATTTCTTTGATAACCACAGCGATTATTCAATTTCCTCGGATTCCGATTCCTCAAATTATTCTACCGAGTATAATCCTAGCATAAGCAAAGCCGATTTTTATTTTGATGCCGGAGCGGGCACTTTTAATATTAAAGATACAACAACTCAACTAATGTCAGCTCATATCATAGGTCATAAAAATCTTTACCTTCTTGAAAATGAAATTTCTAACGGTAATGCAATTGTAAGATTTAAAATGAAGAAAAGATCGTTCACGTTTTTTAATGGAATAAATAGCCATAACTATGCAGAGATAAGCCTTAACCCTAATCCTGTTTGGAATTTGAACTTTAATTGCGGCGCTGCGGATATGAATTTTGATTTTACTCCCTTTAAGACTGAAAATATAAACGTCAAAATGGGTGCAGCTAAAATAAAGCTTAAACTAGGTAATAAAAGTGGTTTAACTACCTTAAACTTACACGCAGGCGTCTCCTCAATAGAAATTCTAGTTCCGGAATCTTCCGGCTGTAGAATTGTGGTCAAATCCGGTCTTTCGGATAAGGAATTAAATGGATTCAACAAGGTAAGCAATAACGAGTACCAAACGGATAATTTTGACCAAGCGAAGGATAAAATTTATCTTCATCTTGATGCAGGGATTTCTTCAATTCACGTTGACAGGTATACTGGAAGCGGTTGGTAATAATTTATTAGCGGAGGCTGACAAATAGAGAATTATACTTGTTAGCCTCTTCATTTTTTCAATGGCTTTGGTTTCCAAATAAATTTATCCAATATAACAAAACCATCCTTATCAAATTCAACTCCTTCAGAACGAAGAAGATCCTCCATAATTTCATTATCCCCGAAATGCAGCCTTCCGGTAAGCGCTCCAAATCTGTTTACCACACGATGACATGGCAGCCCGGATTCTTTTGCTCCATTCAAAGCCCATCCTACAGTTCTGGCAGCAGATCTTATTCCACAAGACTCAGCAATATCCCCATAAGTGGCAACTTTTCCGTAAGGAATTTTTGCAACAACTTTATAGACGCGGTCGAAAAAATCATCTTTATTCTTTTTGGAGATAGTTTTTTTCATAAAACTAATTATGACTAAATTTTAATAAGAAAGCTTTAATAAATTTATTCAAGTCGCCATTCATCACGCTCTGAACATCAGAAGTTTCAACTTCTGTGCGATGATCTTTAACCATATTATAAGGATGAAAGACATACGAACGTATCTGACTTCCCCATTCAATTTTCATTTTTCCTTTTTCAACTTCGTCTAATTCCGCTTCTTGCTTTTCTATTTCAACCTGATAAAGTTTTGACTTTAAAAGTTTCATTGCGTTATTTTTATTTTGGATTTGAGAACGTTCACTTTGACATGCAGCGACAGTACCTGTTGGAATATGAGTTATTCTCACTGCTGTTTCAACCTTGTTTACATTCTGTCCGCCCTTCCCTCCGGATCGGAAAGTATCGATTCTTAAATCAGCTGGATTAACCTCAATTATTATAGTATCGTCGATTTCTGGAATTACAAACACCGAGGCAAAAGAAGTATGTCGGCGTTTGTTAGAATCAAAAGGAGAAATTCTTACAAGTCTATGAACGCCGTTTTCTGCTTTCATATAACCATAAGCGAACTCGCCTTCGACTTCAATTGTTACGCTTTTAATTCCCGCACCATCTCCATCAAGAATATCAGCTATAGACATCTTAAACCCGTTTTGTTCTCCCCAACGCAAATACATTCTCATAAGCATATCTGCCCAATCCTGCGCCTCAGTCCCGCCAGCACCTGAGTGGATCGTAAGGATGCAGTTTTTGCTGTCATCCTTTCCGCTTAGCATATTTTTAAGCTCGACTATTTCAATATTGTCATTTAAGGTAATCAGTTCATTTTGAATTTCTTCAATAAGCGATTCGTCATTTTCCATTTCAGCTAACTGAATATATTCTTCAAGACTTTTAGCTTTTTGGTCAATATCTTTCCAGAGATTAATCCAAACTTGCAAATGCTTTATTTCCAGCAAAGTTTTTTGTGCACCAATTTGATCATTCCAGAATGACTCATCGGTAGTTTTGTATTGAAGGTCTTTTACTTTGTTGTCTTTATTATCGACGTCAAAGATAACCTCGTAGATTATGAATCCTTTGCTTGTATAAGTTTAACTGTTTTAATTCTTCATCAAACATTATTTGATCCTGTATTGTTATTAATTTCTTTTATATCTCAATTTCCATTCTGAGTAAGGCGGCTGCTAAAGTTTTTCCCTGCGCATCATGTTTAAGTGACACAGTTCCACCACCACCCAGTGTGTTATGCAAAAGAAAATTTAATGCGCGTAAATTGGGAAGCTCATAACGTTCAACTTCACCAAAGCATATTCCTTCAAAATGTCTTTTTACGCGACTAACTGTCAATTGCTTTTTAATTATTTCAAATCCTTTGTCGTCATAAGCGATTATTCCGATATTTGCGGCATCGCCTTTATCTCCGCTTCTTCCATGTGCAAATTCTAATAATTGTTTTTTCATTTTACAACTCTATTAATTTTACTTCAGGTTGAACTAATTTTTTAGGAATTAATGCAGGCCAATATGCCACTACCTCGCTTGGTTTTGGGCGACCGCCTGCAAACCCTGTTACGCTTGGAGGACCGGTTAATATTAATGGTGCTATTTCTTTCCCAAACCGCTCTATTGAATAATAATCTTGTGATCTAACAGCAACTCGCAGCATTATTTCATTTATATCTTTCTCATTATTTTCTTTTGATAAAGGTCCGTGACAAGAATTGTAGCCGATAAATTCTGTTCTTATTTCATCAAAAGTAAGATTAAGATTTTCTAATCTTTTCCTCAATATCTTGTCGGCTGCTTTTGCTTTTGTCAAAGCCTGAGGCCATGAATAAGTCAGGCTTGCGGAAGCAGAATATCCACTTGCATAAGAACAAGATACTTTATAGAACTCGGTAGCTTTCTTTCCTTTGATACTAAATACTTTTACCCGGTCGTTCCCTAAATCTTCAAGTTTGATTGAAGTAAAATCTGCCACGCAATCCGGTGTAATATATACTTCAGGGTCACCTATCTCGTACAGAAGTTGTTCAGCAACAGTTTCAAATGATACTCTTCCACCTGTGTTTGCATGTTTTGTAATTATAAATTCGCCGTTTGGATAAGCTTCAGCAATTGGAAATCCAACTTCTGCCATGTTTGGAATCGACTGCCAGTCTCCGAGGAAATTTCCCCCGGAAGATTGTGCGCCGCATTCCAAAATGTGTCCCGCCACAGTTCCCGCGGACATCAGATCATAATTATTTTTATCCCATCCAAATTCATAAATCATCGGAGCTAACGTTAATCCGGTATCAGTCGTTCTTCCAGTTATGACAATATCTGCACCCGCTTTTAATCCTTCAACAATCGGCAAGGCACCAAAGTAAACGTTAGCACTAAGGATTTTCTCTTTGACCGATTTGATAGATTCATTCGTATCCATATTATTTAATTCGCTGCCGGAATTAATTATTTCATCAATTCTATCTTTGATATCATCTCCAAGTACAACAGCTATTTTCAATTTATCGATACCAAGATTTCTGGCTACATCTAAAACAGCTTCAGCGCAAGTAATTGGGTTAACTCCGCCACCGTTAGTTATTATTTTTGTACCCTTCTCCTTACAGATTGGCAAAATTCTTTTCATCAGTTCGGGGATGTCTTTTGCGTAACCAAGTTTTGGGTTTTTATTTTTCTGCTTCTGTAGAATTGACATAGTAACTTCAGCAAGATAATCCATTACAAGATAATCGACATTCCCCTTTTTTACTTGATCGTACGGAGCATCAATTAAATCCCCCCAGAATCCTTGCCCAGACGCAATTTTAATTTTATCCTTCATCTGAGTTCCTCTCTGCGAATTATTTCATCCGCGATGTTTTCCAAATCTGTTTTGAGATCTGTTTGTTCGTATTTATTGTTGCCTGACTGGAACGTGTTGTTTATATCCAGCCAGATAATTCTTTTATCTGCTCTAAACCAGGTTAACTGTCTTTTAGCAAACCTCCTTGTATTTCTTTTGATTAATTCGATTGCTCTTTCAATCTTAATGTTCCCGTCCAAATAGGAAATTATTTCTTTATATCCTACTGTATTAAGCGCATTTAAGTTTCTGTCGAATCCTTTTTCAAGTATATTATTTGTCTCCTCAACCAATCCAAGCTCTAACATTTCATCAACACGATGCTCTATATTTTTATATAGAATTGGTCGCTCCCAATTTAATCCAAATTGAAGAAACTTAAAATCCGTTTGACGTTTATGTTCCTTTTGATGCAAACCTATTGGTTTCCCTGTCAAATGGAAAACTTCCAGTGCCCTAATTATTCTTTTCCAATTTTGAGGCAACATCTTAGATGCGCTTTCAGGATCAACCTTTATTAATTCTGAATAAAGGAATTCATTTCCATAAATTTTCTTTTGTTCAAATAATTCATTTCTATAATCTTGATCAATATCGGCTTCATCAAAAATTCCATCAACTAGCGCTTTGATATATAATCCGGAACCTCCGACAACTAGGGGTACTTTATTTCTACTTAAAATATTTTTGATTACTAAATTCGCTTCGTTTTCAAATCGGCTAACATTATAATTTTCATCAGGTTCTAAAACATCAATAAAATGATGCTTTACCTTTTCTAAATCTTGTCTTGATGGTTTTGCGGTACCAATATCAAGGTACTTAAATATTTGTCTGCTGTCTGCAGAGATAATTTCAGCATTTAACTTTTCTGCCAGCAGCAGACTTAAACTTGTTTTCCCGGAACATGTTGGCCCGGTGATTACTATTATTTTTGGTTCCAACCTTCCCTTCCGATTAAAGGGACAAAGGAAAACTCCGGAACTGCTTGAATCTCAAATTCATCTTCCTCAGTTTTTCTAACAATATTTAAAGTCTGAGAATCCTTATTCCCTACAGGAATAACAAGTCTACCTCCAATCGCAAGTTGTTTTTTTAATGATGGAGGAATATTCGGAGAACCGGCAGTTACTATAATGCCGTCGTAAGGTGCAAACTCATCCCAGCCTATTGTACCGTCACCACATTTGGTATTAACGCGAATTCCCAATTGATCAAAAAGTTTTCTAGTAGCCGAGTAAATTTCAAATTGTCTCTCGATGCTATAGACATCAGCTCCCATATTATATAGAATAGCTGCTTGATAACCGGAGCCGGTTCCAATCTCTAAAACTTTTACATTTGGTTTTAGCTTTAAAACTTGAGTCATAAAAGCTACGGTGTAAGGTTGCGATATTGTCTGACCGTATCCAATAGGCAATGCAATATCTTTATATGCATGATGCTTCATTGCCTTCGGCACAAATAAATGCCGTTCAACTTCGCCGATAGCTTTTAAGACGAAAATATCGGCAATGCCTTTTTCAGATAATTTATCTACTAATTCTAAACGTTCTCTTTCGTACATTTACTAATAATATTTTTTGAATCTAATATTTAAAGATAAAATAAAATTTGATAATTGTTTTAATTTTAAATGAGTAATAAAAAAATAAGGAGTATAAATGCTTGATTTCATTTACGGCCCAATTCTAATTATGTCGATGAGAATATGCGATGTCTCACTAGATACTATTAGAGTAATTTTAGTTGTTCAGGGGAAAAAATACTACGCCGGAGTGGTAGGTTTCTTCGAAGTATTGATTTGGGTTTTTGCCATAAGATTTATTTTTCAGCATCTTGATAACATACCTAATCTTTTTGGATATGCGACGGGTTTCGGACTTGGAAATATTATAGGCATTATGATCGAACAGAAAATTGGTTTTGGTTTTGCACAGCTAAATATTATTTCCAGGCATCTTACGGATGAAATTGCAGACACATTACGAAAATCAAAATTCGCTGTAACTATTTTACCTGCGGAGGGTGGTGCAGGAGGTGTATCGGTTATTGTTATAATTATTTCGAGAAAAATACAAAAAGAGATTATAAAATTGATTGAATCAATCGATAAGAATGTTTTTATAACTATTCAATCATCACTTCCTTTAAGAGGATATAGACTTGGATCAAAAAAGTAATAATTAGTGGTTAATATTTTTGCAAAATGCTATGAATCCTATTATATTTGAGGCGCAAAAATTCGGAAAGTAATAAGTTATTTTGAAATTTTGAATGCGGGAATAGCTCAGTTGGTAGAGCGCAACCTTGCCAAGGTTGATGTCGCGGGTTCGAGTCCCGTTTCCCGCTCAAAAACGCATATTTGACTGTTGAAAATCCACTTAAGTGGATTTTATTTTTTATATGGCGCTGTAGCCAAGTGGTCTAAGGCGAAGGTCTGCAAAACCTTTATTCGTCGGTTCGAATCCGACCGGCGCCTCTAGAAGAACCCGGAATATCTTTATCTCGGGTTTTTTAGTTATTATATCAGACAATCCTAGTTATCCTTTTATTTTTACCTTCTACTACCCTTTTAATAATTTCAAGAATGAGAATGACATCTAACAAATTGAAGATTCTAGTGGAATTTGTTTTTACAAAAAGCAGAAAAACTATTTTGTAGATATAAAGGAATTAGTTCTTTTGGAATGAATTTTAAATATTCATTATAAATCATGATGGTTTTATGAAAAGCCTAAGGTTTAGTAAAATCTTGGGGGTTTCAAAAATAGATACCTGAAATAATAGAAAGTTTTTATCTAAGGGTACTTCTAAAAACTATCATTTATAAAAATTTAACGCAGAGAACCTGCCGGCCGGCAAGCTCCTTAGATATGACATATAAGTAATTGTCATTTCGAATCCGGCTTAAGCCGGTGAGAAATCCCCTTGTAAAGCTTAGAGGGTCGAATTGAACATGGGATTTCTCCTTCGAGGACTCAGTTCGAAATGACACAATCTTTTTTTTGTCATTTCGAACCTGCCTGCCTTCATGCAAATATTGAAGTTTTTAGAAGTGCCCCTAATTCATTATTTGAAAAAAGATGCAATTAGATTTATAATAGTACCAGGAGCTATTCCTATAATAATAACTAAAAGCACGGAAATGATAACTGCCGCTAATCCTGTTTTACTAACATCAATTGTCAAATCTGTTTCAGCATCTTTGAAGTACATCAGCACGACAATTCTTAGATAGAAATAAACCGAAATAACACTTGAAAGCACCCCAAGGATTGCAAGCCAAGTTAAGTTAGATTTAATTGCTGCAATAAAAACATAATACTTACCAAAGAATCCTGCAAATGGAGGAATTCCTGCAAGAGAGAACATTATTATTGAAAAAAGAGCCGCAAGTAAAGGATATCTTGAAGCTAAACCTGAAAAGGATTTCAATGTTAAATTGGATTCATCTTTTCCTTCAATTAAAGCAACAATTCCAAATGCACCTAAATTCATGAAAGTGTAGGAAGCTAAATAAAAAATTACACCTGCTACTCCAAATGAATTTCCTGCCGCCAAGCCAATCAACAAATATCCTGCATGCGAGATTGATGAATAAGCAAGCATTCTTTTAATGTTGTCTTGAGAGATAGCAACTATGCTTCCGTAAAACATTGAAAGCACCGAAATGACAGCAAGATAAGGCATAAGGATATTACCTATTCGCCCCGTAAACAATACGCCAAGCGTAACAATAATAGCGCTAAAAGCAGCAGCTTTGCCACCTGTTGAGAATAATCCGGCAATAGTTGTAGGAGAGCCTTCATAAACATCCGGGACCCACATGTGGAATGGAAACGCAGCAATCTTAAATGAAAATCCGATTAAGAATAATAAAATTCCGGCAATAAAAAGTTTATCTGAGGATAGTTCATAAAACCTTGATGTTATCATATCAATCGATGTTGAATGAACGGTTCCGTAGATCAATGCAATTCCATATACGATAAATCCGGTTGCAAATGCACCTAGCAAAAAATATTTCAAAGAAGCTTCATTTGCTTTGAGCCGTTTTCTATTCAAACCGGCTAAAGCATAAAAGCTAACAGACATAAGTTCTAATCCAAGAAAGATCATGAAAAGGTCTTTGGCGCCTGCCATCAGCATCATACCAAGGACGGAAGTTTGAAGAAGGATATAATATTCACCGAAATAAGTTCCGTATTTTTTTATATAATCAATAGAAAGAAGTGCTACGATAGCAGCGCCGAATGTAAAGATGATATAAAATATATTTACTATTCCGCCCGTTGCAAGCATATTTTGAAAAACGACAGAAACGGAATTTACAGTGTACAAAGCATGAAATCCGGCTGCCATAAATAGCAGAATAGTAAACCATGGAAGTATTACTTCGTTTTTTTTGAAGTATAGTTCAATCAGAAGTGAGATTAAAATTCCCGCACCGATTAGCAACACCGGTATAATATTGTAAAATTCTTGAAAGTTGTTAAGCATAATTGTTATTCTAAAAATAAAATGTCTTCGTCAGTTTTTTCAATAATTAATTTATGATTTTCTTCTACTCTAAGTGCAAGTTTTATATGATTTTCCATTTGGAAAATATCTTTATTCTTTTCAACAGCGATTATTTTTACAGCTTCGTACTTTGAGATTGTATCTTTTAAATTCTTGAAATCCTTAAAATATATTTCAGTATATGCATCAGTTTCATTTAGAAATATTGATTTAGATGAAGGGGAAAAATCCATCAAAATATCATCTTCAATAACTATTTTCAATATGCAACAGGAAAACGGCAGTAACATTCTGTTACCATAATATAAACCGTTCAATTTATTTTCTAAAGTATCTGAAATTGTTTTCAACATTTATCCTTTACCGTAAAAAAATAAAAGCCAAATAATTGTGTAGACCGGAAGTAATATTAAAAGTGAATACTTAAATATATATGCAAAAAAACTCGGCAAAGTAATACCGGCTCTTTCACTTATTGATTTTACCATAAAGTTAGGACCGTTGCCAATATAAGTCATTGCGCCAAAAAGAACAGCGCTAATTGAAATTGCTTCCAAATAAATAATATCAACACTTACAAAGTGTTGGACGTGCGCTTTAATAGCCACATCCAGATAATATTTTCCCATTGCAGCGCTTAAGAAATTCATATAAGTAGGTGTATTATCAAGTACAGCCGAAAGCACACCTGTTGCCCAGTAAAAAACATCTACATTCAGTTTATCTCCGAGTGCTTTTGCTTCTATTGCCACTAATTCAAGCGCTGGAAGCATCGTAATAAAAATTCCGACGAACAAAAATGCAACTTCTTTTATCGGCTCAAAATTAAATTCATTTGCTTTTAGAATTTTTTGATCTGAGGTTTTATAAGCAAAATAAACTACTGCGAACATTATTATCTCTCTTATTCCAAACGGAAGCGGCGATAAATCCGGTACCCAGGGAAAAACTGCTGGGTCTATAAAAACAGCAAGAACAATTATCAGCAGATAAATCAGATTCTTGTGGCCTTTGATCTCAATTTTACCGGTATACTGCTGTTTATTGCTTGTCTTTTTATTAAACAGATCAAAAAAATAAAAAGGAATTAATATCAATATTAAAGCTAGTATCCACATATACCACATATGCTGAACAACCCAGAAGAAAGGAACACCGCTAAGAAAGCCTAGAAATAATGGGGGATCTCCTAACGGAGTTAATGCCCCTCCTACATTGCTGACAATAAAGATAAAAAAGATAATATGATAAGGAGCGATCCTATCTTTATTTAACTTTATAAACGGTCTGATCAAAAGAACCGATGCACCTGTAGTTCCGATAAAGTTCGCAAGAATAGCACCAATCAATAGGAAAACAGTATTAACTATGGGAGTAGACTTTCTATCAACATTGATCAAGATACCGCTTGAAGTAACGAACAATGAGCTTAATAATGCTATAAAAGATATATACTCAGTTATTGTTTTATGTAGTCCGCTAAATTCATTTAAGAAAAAAATATAATAAGCTGCAACAACAACAGCAAACATAATTGAGTATTTACCGTAATGCTTTTCCCAATGATGTTTGTAAAAAAGAGGACCTGTTGCAATTGCAATTAAAAGCATAATAAAAGGTGCTATCAGATATATTGGAGGATGTTGAATAATATCTGCATTTGATACGAAGGTAACATTTAATGTATCGGCGGTTAAGTTATTTCTGACTTCTGCCGGTAACAAATCAGTATTTAGAAAGAACAATAATAAAAATCCAACGATAAAAAATATTTTCTTGGTGCTAATCTGTCCCAATAATCTATTTTACCCCAGTATTAAATGGAGTAAAAACTTGTTCAATTATTTTTTGTGTTGAAGTTTCAGAAACTTTTAAGAAAGTGCTTGGATAAATTCCGATCCAAATAATGAAAACAAAAATCGCAGATAAAATAAAGATTTCTCTTTTGTTCATGTCTTTCAGCTCATTTACTTTTGGATTTTTAACTTCGCCGAAAAAGACACGCTGGTAGAGCCATAATAAGTATACAGCCGCAAAAATTACTCCGCTTGTGGCGAATCCAGCAAACCACCAGCTATCTAATACAGGGGACTTAAATGTACCGAGAAGGATTAAAAACTCTCCTACAAAACCATTTAACCCCGGTAATCCTATAGAAGATAATGAAGCTATCATAAAGAAAGTTGCAAACACCGGAACAATCTTAGCAATTCCGCCGTAATCGGAAATAAGTCTCGTATGCATTCTATCGTAAAGAACGCCCACTAAAAGGAATAAAGCCCCGGTTGATAAACCATGGTTTACCATCTGAATTACCGCTCCCTGAACTGACTCTTGAGTCATTGCAAAAATTCCGAGGACAACAAATCCAAGATGTGCGACTGACGAATAAGCCACTAGTTTTTTCATATCCTTCTGAACCATAGCTACGAGAGCTCCGTAGATAATTCCAATTATAGCAAGAATTGAAATATAAGGTGCAAAGTGAATGGCAGCTTGCGGAAAAAGAGGTAGACAAAATCTAAGCAATCCATAAGTTCCCATCTTAAGAAGAACACCTGCAAGAATAACACTGCCGGCAGTAGGAGCTTCTACGTGAGCGTCCGGAAGCCAGGTATGTAATGGGAAAATAGGAACCTTAATAGCGAAACTTAGGGCGAAGGCTAAAAACATCCATAGTTGAATACCATAAGGAATAGTTGGTGCAATTGAGTAAAGTTCGACAAGGTTAGTAGTAAAGTGGCCAAGTATACCCGAGGCATATACAGCAAGCCAAACTATCGCAACAAGCATCAATAAGCTGCCAAACATTGTAAAGAGGAAAAATTTTATCGACGCATAAATTCTTCTTGGCCCACCCCATATACCAATTATAAAATACATTGGGATTAACATTGCTTCCCAAAAAATATAGAATAGGAAAAGATCAAGAGAAACGAAAACGCCAAGCATACCAAGTTCAAGCAGCAGCATGAAAAAAGTAAACTCTTTTACTTTTTTATTTATGCTTTTCCAGCTAGACAGCAGAGTAAGAGGAGTTAAAAAAGTTGTCAACAAAACTAAAAGTAACGAAATACCGTCGATCCCAACGTTATAACTTATATGTAGATTGCTGATCCACATCTGCTTTTCTACTAATTGGAAGCCGCCTTTTGCAGAGTCGTATCCGGCATAAATTATTATCGAAATAATAAAAGTTAAAGTTGAAACAAATAGTCCAAAATATCTTACAAGATTATCTTTATCTTTTTTAATTAAAAGTAGAAGTAGAGCACCTACTAAAGGCACTGCTAATAAAAAAGTAATTAAATAATTGTTTATCATATTCTACAAGCTTAGTATTATCCAGAAAAGAGCGGCTACAATTCCAAGCATCATTATTAAAGCATAAAATTGTGCTACGCCTGTTTGTATTTTTCTAATTGAGCCGGAAATTTTTTCGATTAAATTAGCAACTCCGTTTATTAAACCATCAATAATTTTTACATCTGCAAATTTCCAAAGGACTATTTCGGAGCCTTTTACAATTGGAGTTACAACAGAGGCATCATAAATTTCGTCAACATAATATTTATTTAATAAAAGATTATAAACCCCGTTGAATCTCTTTGAAAGTTTTTCGGCAGGTTTAATATTCTTTATATAGATATATCTTGCAACGTAAATAGAACCTATAACGCCAACTAATGTAACAACCATTAAAACAATTTCTTCTAAGCTGCTGTGAACTCCGAACATTGCTATCTTTGCCTGAGCAGGTTGGAAAATAGGTTCTAACCAATTATCAAATTGATTTCCATGCTCACCTGAAAATATTTCAGGGATTCCGATAAATCCTCCAACAGCCGCAAGGACGGCAAGAATTATTAAAGGAATGGTCATTACGGGAGGTGATTCATGCGGATGTTTGTCGTGTCCGAATCTTTCTTTACCGTCAAAAGTCAGGCTAACTAACCTAAACATATAAAAAGCGGTAAGCAAAGCAGTGACAACTCCGATAAGCCAGTATATAA
>JAJYCM010000013.1 GCA_021778375.1 Bacteroidota bacterium | reverse complement strand
TCCTCCAACGGTAAGAGAATCCCAAAGCGCACCGTTTTGGAATACGTAACTAAACTTAGGACGAATTATTTTATTGAAATCCCTTTCGGAAAAACCGGTAACATCAATGCCGTCAATTATAATTTTTCCTTCATCCGGTTCAATTAAATTGATAATTGATTTAATAAGCACAGATTTTCCAACGCCGCTTTTCCCGATAACAGATAATATTTCGCCGTCAAGAATACTTAATTCCACACCTTTTAAAACATCAAGGTTATCGAAGGATTTATATAGTTTATGAATTTCTATCATATATAAAACATTACTAAGGATACTACATAACTTAAAATAAAAACCATGATTGAAGCTAAAACCACAGCTTGTGTTGTGGCTTTACCTACGCCTTTTGCTCCACGCTGAGAATTTAATCCATAATATGCTCCGGAGATAACGATAGCGATTCCAAATGTGAATGCTTTAATAAGACTAATTATTACATCTTTAAAATCGAAGGAGAAACGCAGCCCTTTTACGAATGCACTCCATGAAAGACTTATAGTCATGTGGCATGAATAATAACCAAAAAAGATCGACGTAAAATTTGAGAATATTAATAACGTTGGCACTGCAAACATTGCCGCAATTAAACGCGGCGAGATTAAATATTCTACCGGGTCGATTGCAAAACTTCTGAGTGCATCAATTTGCTCTGTAACTTTCATAGTGCCCAACTCGGATGCAATACCCGCTGAAATTCTTCCCGATAAAACTAAACCGAGCGTAAGAGGCCCGATGTCAATTAGTATTGTTCTTAATATTAATCCTCCAGCCATCCAGTGAGGGGTAAATCCTGTCATCTGGAAACCAACTTCAACGCCAATTGCTAATCCTACAAAAACGGAAATAACAAGCACCAATACCAACGACCTTCTTCCGATATAAATAAATTGCTCAACAATTTGCGGAATATAAACGGGAGCTTTAAGAATCGCTCTGAACGTATTAAAAGTCAATATTGAAAATATTCCTATGTTTGTGAATATCCTTATCGAATAAAAACCAATATTTTCAATAAATTTTTTCATTTCACTTTAAGCATGATTAAAAACAATTCTCAACGCTTTCAAGATTTCAAAAATCCTTTTTAAGTTTGGCCTTCCATAATGTTCGCTGTCAAATAATTCTTTTAATATTCTTTTCGGTTGTCTATAGAAATTCATATAAGCTTTCATAAGCATCTTCTCTAAATCTTTGGGCGCAATATTATCGGTATTAAAAACCGAGTGCATTGCATCGTACTTATCCCAATCTTTAGTAATGATTTTTGATTCCACATCCTGCCATAGACCCGTGCCCGGATACGGAGTTAATATTGAAAATTGAGCTATTCCTGGATTTATGTATTTAGCAAATTCAATCGTTCTTTTAATATCATCTTCCGTTTCCGAAGGTTCGCCTAATAAAAATGCACCCCAAGTTTCAATATCGTTTTGCTTTAATAGTTCAACAGCTTTTATTGAATAGTCTAATGAAATTTTACCGCCTTTTTTATAGGCTTTAAGAATCCTTTCGTTAGGACTCTCAATGCCGATAAACATTTGACGCACTCCTGCTTTTGACATTAATTCGGCTGTCTCCGGCTTTTTTATGAGATGATCCGATCTTCCCATAACCCAACGAACAACAGGTAAATTTCTTTTTATTAATGTCTCAAACAACTCCATCAGCCTATCATTATTAAAGTTGATTATATCATCAACAATCAGAATGCGTTCTGCGCCATACTTTGTTATAATTTCTTCAATCTCATTTACTGTGTTTTCTATCGATCGTGCGCGAAATCGTCTGCCGGCTAATAAATGTACATCACAAAAATTACAACCATAAGGACAGCCGCGCGTTGTAATTAAAGGATACTCAATTACCCCGTTTGAAACGCCTTTGCTTGATTTGCCGTATCTCCAGTTTGCATCCCTTATAGGGAAAGGTATATTGTTAAGATTTTGAATAAAGGGGCGGTCCGGATTGTTGACTATTGTTCCTGTTTCTTTATCTATGTAAGAGAGTCCCAATACTTTTCCCGGATTGAAATTTTTCCCTGATTTAATCCCGGCTAATAACTCAACTGCAGTTACTTCTCCTTCTGCACGAACGGCATAATCTACAAATCCGCTGCGCAAAGTTTCTTCGGGACTGCTCGTAGGATGCGGGCCGCCCATTATGACAATTTTGCCTTCTTCTTTGGCTGCTTTTGCAACTCTTATCCCAGACTTAAACTGGACCGTGTTGCAGGAAATCCCTACCACATCTGCGCCTGTAAAATCAGGAAGGGAATCGGAATTTTCCAACAATTCTATTTGGACATTATGTCCGGCTTGTTGAAGCGCAGATCCAATATAAGAAACACCAAGCGGCTGGATTTTAACACCTGAGTATTCGAAAATAGCGCCTCTATAAGGAGAAACCAATAACACATTCATTATAGCTCATTAATATTTTATATTCTTTTTCAATGCAACTTTGGAGTTAAATCTTAGGAAAATAATCAGAGCATATAGACTTGTATAAAACGGCATAGCCGTCCAGACACCAATCAAACCGAATTTGAATACTACACCAAGCAGATATGCCAAAGGCACAAACACAAACCAGTTTATCGTGACATCAGTAAGCATAACAAAAAATGACTCACCAGCGGCAAGTAGTCCGTTTGCAAGTACGAAACCTATTCCAAAGAATATTTGTGCGAATCCTGCAATTCGTAAAATAGGGACGGCTATATTTGCAATGTTGGAATCTGTTGTTAATATTGATATTACAAATCCAGGGAATAGAACGAAGATAAGCCCGAGTAATAAAGTATATGTAGTAGAAATTTTGCTGGTTTCAAATCCCCACTTCTTAGCAGCTTTAATATTATTCTCACCTAATTGATTTCCGACTAAAGTTTGTGCTGCAACCCCAAAACCCATTGAAGGCATAAAAGATAAAAACATCGCCGATAAAACAACTTGACTGGCAGCCTGCTGAATTGCTCCCATCAATCCAATAATGGAAATAAATAGCAAAAGCCCCGTTAAAGTAAATATACTTTGAAACGAAATCGGTAAGGAAAGTTTTACTATAACTCTTGCAATATTTAATCCTGCTTTTCCTTTAGGCAAATTAAAGCGAAGATTTTTAAACAATAGATATTTGGTCCTATAACTTTTCATCATGCTTACAACAACGTAAACTGAAGTCTCAAGTCCGGTTGCAATAGCCGAACCCAATCCTGCGCCTGCTAATCCCATCCCTTTGAAACCAAATGCGCCATAAACGAGGGTATAATCAAGAAAAATATTTGATAAGTTTGCAAAGACTCCGGCAATCATAAATATTTTGGTTTTACCTATTCCAAAGTAAAACCCCCGGTAAGAAACAGAAACCAAAAAAAATGGCAGACCCATAAATCGATAAAACAAATAACTGCCTGCATAGATTCCCACCTTTTTATCGACAGCAAATAGATTAGCAATATTTGAAGAAAAGAACACTACCAATAAGGAAACGATAATTCCAAGAACGAGCCCCATTATTATAGAAGAATTTAATACTCTTCCGCATTCTTCATAATTCTTACTTCCAAAATTTCTTGAAACTAATATTTGTGTTCCGTTAGATAAGCTTGAGAAAAAACTTATTACTGCCCACGTGGCATAAAAAGCGATACCAAGAGCTGCAAGCGCAAACTTTGCATCCGGCAGCCTTCCTATTATTGCAGTGTCTACTAATGAAAGTACCGTTTGAACTGATAAGCCGGCAATCACCGGCAGAGCCAATTGCAAGATAACTTTCTTATTATCGCCTAAACTTAGTAATTTCATTATTTTATTTACAATTTTCCTATCATTTTAATTTTATGGACGACGGGCTCAATTTATCAACATCCTTTATCACTTTTGAATTTCTGTACATTTCTTTTCGGAACTGAACAAATAATATGATTGGCGCAAAAACAGCATCAAATAATTTGAATTTTCCCTTCGGCATTCCCTCTCTATAATATGGCTTAGGTCTATTAAAGAATCTTGAAAAACTGATATAAAATTTCTTATAGCTATCAATAATAAGTTTTTGTGCCTCAATCGGCGATAAATTATTAAGCTTAATAGTCGGATGAAGTGCGTCGAACAGCCGCCAATCATTATGTAAAAATTTGTTCTCTTTCTTTATATCATCGTAAAGCTGTGTACCCGGGAAAGGAGTAAGCAATGAGAACTGTGCAAGCTCCGGATTCATTTTTTTTGCCCAGTTTACTGTTTTCATTATCATTTCCTTTGTCTCGTTTATATCGCCTACAATAAAACTGCCGTGTATTCCTATTCCGTATTTCCTTAATAAATTTATAGCTCTTATTTGCTCGTCATTATCTATATTTTTGCCGTAGCTGTCCAAGACATTTTCATTGACGCTTTCTAATCCAAGAAAAACTCTATAAGCGCCAACTTCTGCCATTCTTTTAACCATAGGCTCATTCTTAGCAATTGTATCTACCCGCGAAAAACACCACCAAATTATGTCGGTCATATTTCGTTTTTCTAATTCATCGGCAAATGCAAAAATTCTTTTTTTACTCAGCGTAAAATTATCATCGAGAAATTCAAAGGCTCTATAGCCATAATCATTATAAAGCATTTCCATTTCGTCAACAATATTTTTTGCACTTCTTGCACGCCACTTTATACCGCCAAATTTTGACGAAGCACAAAAATAGCAGTTGTAAGGACAGCCTCGGCTTGTAATTAAATTTGCCGAGGGGATGCCATTCAATGTAGTTTTATATTTGCTAATTGGTAATAAATCTCTCGCGGGAAAAGGAAGTTCATCTAAATTTTTAGGAGGTAAGGCATCGTCGTTTCTTATAAACTTTTCTCCTTCTAAGTAAGAGATGCCAAGAATATTTTTTAGCCCTGTGTTATTTTCCAAAGCGTTTAATATATTCAAGAATATTTCTTCGCCTTCGCCTCTGACAACAACATCAACATACCCCGAAGATAGAACTTCTTTATCTAAAAATGTTACATGATAACCGCCCATTACAATAAACTTACCGGTTTTTTTTATTTCTTTTGCAATTCTAAGAGCTTCATGATAGCGAGGAGTGTCGGAAGTAATGCCGACTACATCAAAATAATTAAGGTCCGTTTTTCCCAGAGCCTTCTTCTCTACATTCGCATCGACAATATGTACATTATGCCCGCCTGCCCTTGCAACCGATGCAAGATATGCAATACCCAAAGGCGGGAGATTCGCTTCTACTTTGCTGTAGATATTTGATGCACCGGGATTTATTAATAAGACATTCATATTCTATCCAGCTTTTATTGTATGTACCATTATATTTTTTACATCATTATCCGGTTCTTTTCCAGAATGGAAACCGCTTTCGTCTTCCCAACCTTCCGGCGCATTCTTCATCAGAGTTAAAAGAATTATTTCTGATGCAAAACTGATAATTCCATATATAATTATTAATTCTAACATCGTAATCTCCTTCCACTTCATAATCGTCAAATGGAAAATTTTTCATTCCTAAAAAAGGTTAAGTTATCATCTTTCAGCTGAGATTATTTTTCTACCACAGTTTCTTCAACTTCTGCAAGCTCATTATCTTCGATTTCTGCCTGCCTGTCATTTCCATTGATCTTTATGTCTTTCCTGGAAAGGACTAGTTCGTTACCGATAAATTCTCTTTGCCAGATAGGGTCCATCAGCGCTGAAAACTTTTTGTTGTAAGCTGTTAATCCTTTATAGTATTCGGGATCCTGAACCGCTTCTGCAGCGCTTTCGTCTATTGGAGTAGGTTTGGTTGTTTCAAGATGTTTGTGGGTAAATTCATAATGATCTCTTATACCGCACGGCGCTATTAGATTATTAACATCTTTACCTGATTTACCGAAGCCGTAATCCTTCTGCCATTGTCTAATACCAACCATTAAATCGGATTTTAGGGCGTCGTTTATATTTCCGCCGTTCGCGTAAATATCTTTAATATTATTTTTTGAATAAGGATAAAATACACACGGAGTTACGTTGCCGTTCCATTCAATATATATGTAACCGCCGGATCTTCCGCCCGCAAGGCAGCCGCTTGAATAAACGCCGCCGTTCCAGAAGTCGGGCAGGAAAACACCTCTTTCATGGATGATATGTTTTTCCTGCTCATACATCCACTTGCGCTGTTCCGGTGCAACCATTAAATCTAGAGTTTGAGCCCGACCGATAGGCATGTACTGGAATATCCATCCGTAAATTGCGCCCTGCTCGTTATAGAAGAAATCAACAAATTCATCGGAAACAATTTTTTCAGCGTTGTGTCTTGTAGCGGTAACAGAAATTCCGAACGGCACACCTACTTCCCTTAAGTTAGCCATTGCTTCAAGAATTTTTTTGAACACTCCTTTGCCGCGTCTTTCATCGGTTTCCTCCGCAAATCCTTCAACTGAAATTGCAGGAGTTAAATTTCCTACTTCCGCTATACGCTGAGCCATTTTTTTATCTATCAAGGTACCGTTAGTGTAAAACATAAAATAGTTGTCGGGATTTTCTTTGGCCAAGTCTAACAAATCTTTTCCATCAGACTTCCACAGCAAAGGTTCGCCGCCCGATATAACAGTGAAATAGGAATTCCACAATTTTGTTTTTTCCTTGACAATTCTATCGACAGTTGCGAAATCCAATTTCTCAGCATTTGCACCGCTGCTTGAAGCATAACAGCCGGTACATTTCAAGTTGCATTTTTTACCCGGACTAATAGTAACGAATCCAGGCGCTTCCTGTCCGAATTCCTTTATGAAGTTCTGGACTGATTGTTGATTTTTATCAGCCTCAACAAAAACTCTTCCTATGAAAGTATTAAGCAGTTTTTTCCTTACCGGCGCAGAAATGTTTTTGTTGGTTAACGCTTTTTCCAGAGTGGTGATAAGATTAGAGAGTATAGTATATCTCTCAAACCGGATTTGTTTAGTGAACTCGTTGTCATCTTCAACAATAGTTTTATACATATACTTCCGCGCATAGTCAACGGCTTTTTTTCGTAGAAAGCTGCTGCCAAGCATTGTACTAATTACGTCCGGCGCGGATTTACGAAATTGTTTTTGTAGAAAATTCATACCAGGCCTCCTTAAATTATTTTTATTTTAAATATGTTTAGGCGATCGTTACAAAGTATTTAGTTCTTTGTAATATTCATCGATGAAGCCGAAGACCGCCTAAACGCAAATTGCTTTCAACATATATAAGACTTAATCGCGATGAGAAGAGGAAATCCATTATACTAATCAATTCAGCTATTAAATGAATTAAATAGTTTGACTTGTCCTGCTTGTACATTTTCCTCCTCTCATCTGAAATTTTTAAGTTATACTTTTACCATAGAGTCAAAAAAACCGGTAAATAGAACAGGCACAAATTCATCTGCCTCTGGCTCATTTAACCATATTTTACCATCACAGAAATACTTAAATTTATATTCGTCGTTTATTGGTAATTCAACAGAAATAAATTTTGAACCTTCTTTTTTTGTGTTTTGAAATGGATTAACATTCACATCCCAATAATTGAAATCTCCTACTAAATTTATTCTTCTGAACTTTTTAGCGATTTCAGCCGGAATTATAAAAGTAACTTTGCAAATCCCAAATACTTCATTGTTTTCTTTTATTAGGCTCATTGTTATAGCTAATGTTAATTATAATTCTTTTGAATACTGGAATTCAACATACGTGCCATTATTTTTGTGTGACTATAATCCATTATATTATAATAGATTATGTGGCTTAGAGGTTATTTTGGAAATTTAGTGCGAAGTACGATTACCCAAATTATAATGAGTTATAGTTTCAGCAGCGTTGGCGGAATGTCTGGTGGGAAGTGTGAACCGAACATTGGAGTAGTATTGGACTTTTTAGAAGCGCCCTATAATATTGACATCTATATACGAACAAGAATTTATATCATTTTCAAAATGGGAATTGAAAAACCGATGAATCGGTTAAAACGTATTCTTTTTACCTCTTTTCCCACGAATAAAATTCCTTGGCTGCTGTTATGCATTTTAATAGATTTCATGCAAATGAATATTATTTATTTTTAATATTCAGCAGAAACTTATGGGTAGGGATGTTATATGAAATTTTATTTTTGGACAGATATAAAAAAAATAGCACAGATAACTAATCCCGCGAACGGGACAGGTCTGTGCTACTTTTAAATTTATATCAATATAATTTTATCTTACTGTTTAGCTAACTTTTTTGCTAAACGATTTCTATGGCTTTGTTCAAGCATCAAATGAAAAACCGGTACTGCCAGAAGCGTTAAGAAAGTTCCGGTAATCAATCCGCCGATGGCAACTACAGCAAGCGGCGATAATCGTTCGATACCGACAGCCCATTCCAATGCAATAGGAATCATACCAACAGCAGCTGCGCCTGCAGTCATCAGAATAGGGCGGGTTCTTAGTTGAACTGCTTCAAGTATTGCCTCGCGAGGAGATTTACCTTGCTCCATTGCTACTTTTGCAAAATCGACTAACAAAATTCCATTCTTCACGATTATACCCATTAGCAAGATCAATCCCATAAACGAGGGAAGACACCCATGCTTGTTAGCAATAACCATTGCCCACGATGCTCCGATAAGAGCCAGCGGCAAACTTGCCATGATTGCTACAGGATCACGGAATGATTTGAAAACTATCACGAGCATCAAGTATAGCAAAGCAACACCAATAGCAAAAGATTTTAGAAGAGCTGCAAATGATTCATTAAGCTGCATTATCTCGCCATGGTCGGACATTGAATAACCGCGCGGGAGATTGAAGCCTGATAAAGCAGCTTCAACATTCGAATGCAATTGTGTTATTGAGATACTCCCTCTATAACCAAGCACATCAACATTAGGTACTAGCGCTTCATGCGTTTCAGCCGTCGGTTCATAAACAATTTTCGGATCGGCAAAAGATGATAAAGGAATTAAAGATCCATCCACAGTTCTTATGGGTATGGCTGCTAAATCTTCAGAGCTTGACCTTTGATTCGGTTCAAAACGAACCCAAACCGGTATAGGAATTTCACCGGTTACACGGAGGTTGCCGCCTGGTGTCCCGCCAACAGCTTGAGCTACCTGTCCGGCAATATCCTGTGGAGTTAAACCATACAATCGAGCCTTTGCTTCATTTATCTGCAAATTGACCCGTCTGGATTTTCCCTGCCAAGTTCTCTCAATACCGGTTAATCCACGAACATTCCTAAGTCTATACATTACAGAATCTGCTAATTGATCGAGTTCACTTGGGTCAGGTCCGGTAATCATCATATCTACTGTGCCGCGTAGTGAGGAAAGCGGCGTGGCGCCAAATTCCGTTACATTGGATGAAATTAAACCGGGAAGTCTGCGTATTTTCTGTCTTACAGCCGCTTCAATTTGATAGATTGATTGGTCGCGGTGAAATCGATCAATAATATTAACAGTAAGCTGACCATGTTGCAGCACACGATCTGCACCGAAAGATTTTACGCCTGCTTCAGCGCCATCAACTCCGGACATTGAAAGAAGCCACCCCGGTTTAAGAGAACTCTTAACCGATTGTTCAATTTGCCCGGCAAGTTTCTCAACGCCCGGAGTATCCATGTCGGGCTGTGTCTCATAATTAACAAGAAAAGTTCCGCTATCCATAAGCGGCATTAATTCGCGCCCAACAACATTCATTAAGGCTAATGATATTACAAACAAAACGGCAAATGAAGAAAGCACTAAACCGCGGTGTTCCAATCCCCACCCGACAATGCGGGCGTAGAAACGTTTTAATGGATCAAGCACATGTTCTTCAAACGGATGCAAAATCACATAAAGAGGATCGCGTTTGCCGGGTCTAAGCAGATAAGGAACCAATAAAGGTATAATTGTAACTGATACAATAAGTGAAGCCATTAAAGCCACAGATAGAGTAACAGCTAACGGACGCAATACTGTTTGTACATATCCACCGATAAACATAATTGGTATTAATACTACAATAACACTTATTGTTCCGGATGCTGCGGCAAGGAATATTTCCTGTGTCCCTTTTGCCGCAGTTTTAACGCTGCTATCCCCGGTAACCCGGATGGTGCGTTCTATATTCTCAATTACAACTATTGCATCATCTGCAAGCAGCCCGACAGCAATAATAATAGCCGTTAGCGTTACCATATCGAACTCATATCCAAACATGTTAAGCACGGCAAAAGTGAGAAGATAGGTAAATGGAAGTGAAAGCGCCGTAATAAATGCGGCTCTTGTATCGCCGAGGAATAGAAGAATGACTAAGATAGTCATGATAACAGCATCTCTTAGAGCGCCGAGCATATTATCTACTGTAAGATCTATTAGGCGTCCTTGAGTATCTGCTTCTTCAATATGAAGCATCGGAAATTGCTGCTCAATTTTAGGGAGCTGCTTTGTAATTTCTGCAATAATTTCACGCGCATGTCCCTGCTCTCCTCGTAAAAGCGATATTGCGATAGCAGGCTTTCCATTCCCGCGATAAATCGAAGTGATATCTGCTTTACCCCATTTAACGTCACCGAGACTGCCAACACTAACATAATTCCCTTTTTGAAGCGGGACTAAAATTTGCGATATATCATCCGGACCTTTCGCAAGCACCTGTGTATTAAGCAAATACCTGTTCCCATGCCGGTAAATCAAACCAGACGGTGTAGAAATATTTGATTTTGCCAATGCAAAAGCAACTTGACCTACAGTAAGATGGTAAGCTTCAAGTTTATTCCTATCAAGATCAACAGCCACCTGGCGTTCCTGACTGCCGAATACTTCCGCTTCAGCAACGCCGGGAATAGTAAGTATTGCATCACGCAATTGATTTTCGGCAAGACGACGTATCTGCGGCAAGCTAAGATCATAACCTTTTGAAGCCGTCACAGCCAACACTGTCAAAGGTCTTGATGCATCGGTTATCTTAAATATCAATGGATCTTTAATCCCTTGCGGCAGCATGCTGCGTACACGCGGCAGTTCCGTTGTAACTTTTGTCGCAGCTTCATCAATATTATTTCCATAATGGAATTCTATTTGAACTGCAGAAACTTGATCGCGGGAAGTTGAAGTCACTCTTCTTACACCATCAATTGCTTTCATACGAACTTCAATGGGATGGGTAACATCAGTTGCAACATCATTTGCTGCTGCGCCGGGCCACTGTGTAATCACTGCTACAACCGGACGATTAGTATCCGGGAAAAGGTTCATCGGCAAAGTAACATAAGCAATAATGCCAGCCAGTACGGTAACTAATGTAATTGCTATAATGGCATGAGGCTTTCGAAGCATACGCTCGAAGAAGTTCATAATGTTCCTCCTTTATTAATAATTACCGGATCGCCGTTCCTCAAACTTAATAGAACACTTTCCTGAGCAATTATTACTTTATCTCCGGGCTGTAGGTTTCCGCTGACAGATACGCCATTTCTTCCGGTAAGCAGAATAGTAACAGGAACTTTTTGCAGAACATCGCCATGATTCACTTTGAAGATATAACTTCTTTTATCGGAATCATCCGTAACTATAGATTCTGAGGGCACTTCAATACCGGTTTGGCTGCGTTCAAGAACAATTCGACCAGTTAAACGTGCGCCGTTAGCAAGGTTAAATGGTATCTGTTTTAGGTCAGCATCTGCAGCGCCGAGGTCAAAACCGTTGACCAAGGGATAAATCCTATTCAATTGTATATCGAGCGTATCCCCGGCATGGAAAAGCTGCAGAATAGTTCCTTCTTTAACTTGCTTCAGCAACTCTTGAGGAAATTCAACATGAACTCTTGCTCCTCCGGTGGTCGTAAGTTGATAAACCGGCTGTCCGGGCATAACAACATCGCCCGGTTCGCGTAGTCTTGCAGATATAATTCCGCTGACGGGAGCAGTAATATGCCCGTATTCTTCATTAACATTTAAAGCCTGAATTTGATTTTCAAGAGTAACTACTTCATTGTTTGCCGCAATTGAGGCAGTGTGGTACGCATCTAAAGATGACTGGCTGCTTCCACCGGCATCAAAGAGATTTTTTTCGCGGTTATATTCGTCATTCTTTCTCACCATATCTGATTTTGCTGCTACGAGGTGCGCTTTCAATCCTGCAATGTTATCTTGAATTGTACGCGTATCTATTTGCGCAAGGAATGTTCCGCTTCTAACTGCAATACCCTCCCTTGGTCCCATACGGGTAATTGTTCCTCCGATTTGTGCAGTAAGTGTAACATCGCCATCCGTCATCAATGTAGCAAGGACAGGGTAGCCAGCAGTTACGGACGCATCATGAACGACGGCAGTGTTTAATGCCCACGGGGTTATAATCTGTGAAGGTATTTGTTCAACCTGTTTGATTCGTATAACGACAAATGAAATCAAAATAATTACTACAATTACTGCCGTAATTATCCATGACAATCGTCTTTTTGGTTTGTTTTTGTTTTCCATAGTATTATTCCAACTTTATAATTTATATTAAGTTAATTTATTTATTCAATTCCGTATACTTTACATAAGCCGAAGGAGGTAATCCTTGAGCTAAGCGTAGAGAATCATCTGATTGCCACCAATGTGCAAGCGCTGCAGAATATGAAGCTCGGGCATAAGCAAGTCTGGCTTCTGCATCCAAAAAATCCGTTACAGAAAGTCTTCCTTGATTATATTGTTCTGTTTGAATTCTCATTACTTCCTCTGCCGATATGAGAGAGCTTTCAGCGGCAAGAAATTGCGCTTGACTTGCACTCCAATCGCCTAAAGCAGAAACCATTTCGGCTTTTGCAGAAGCCTTCAAAACATTACTTTGATAAAGGGCAGCTTCCTGTCTTGCGTCTGCTTCTTGAATACGCGCAATACGAGTTCCGCCAGCCCAGATTGGAAGATCAACTGTAACGCCTATTTGCCAGAACGGCGCGTTTTTTCCATCTCCATTAAAGCCCTGGTTTTCCATCCAGCTTCCCTGTATAACCGCTTTCGGAAAAAACGATTCCCACGCAGCAGACACACCGGAATTAGCTGCCAACACTTTTTCCTGAATAGATTTAATATCAGGGCGGTTCGTTATTTCGAAAGGAGTATTTTGAATTTCAACCGGCTGTATTTCGGGAGGGGTCACCGAATCAGAAAAGGACGATTGGTTCAGAAGCGCTGAGAGATAAGCTCTTAGCCTGGAATTCGTTCCGTTTGCTTCTGCAATTTGTCCCTCAACATTACTTAGTTCAGATTCCATTCTTAATTGATCAACAGGAGCTCTACGTCCGATTTTTATTGCAATACTTGTTACTTTAATTTGCTTCCGGATTGCATCGGCTTGTTTATTAAGCGCATCAAGTTTACCGGATATCGATTCAATACCATGGAAAAGGGTGGCTGCCTGATTTAGCAAAGTTAAGCGTACCTGATCCGCATCATGTGCGGCGGCTCGTTCCTGATGAACCAGTGCATTTAGGTGAGTAATCATTTGTCCGTTTATATCAACAGGAAGAGTCAATGAGAGACCATAACCCACTTGCCTGCTGTCGAATGGAAGAGTCATAAAATTTATTGGCGGAGAGATAGGACGGGTAAGTCTATTGTCATTAAAATACTGCAACTGACCAAAGGCATCAATTGACCCAAAGAGATTGCCCAAACCTTCACGCCGGGTAGCTTCGTAAATCTTAGTATTTGCATGGGCAGCTTTTAATGCAGGCGCATTTACTTCAACCTGATGCAATATCTTTCCTAAGTTAGCAGTCTGTGCTTGACTCTGATATGTTAAGCCTGCTAAAAGCCATAAAACTATGAAAAAAGATGTGAACCAACGTAGTCTTATAAACTTATTAAAAAGTGGGATTATATCGTATGTTCTCATTAAGTTTTCCTTATTATTTTTAATTAATATCTGTTTATGTGGATTTTATTGTCATATTTATATGGTTTTATCAAGTCGATTTCTTTTCTAAAGTTGACAAGTCCTATTAAAATAAATAGCGCTCCAGTTATACAAGAATTAATATACCTCCAGGGTATTTTTGCGATGAAAGAAGTGAATGCTGAAATTATCAGCCACAGGCCTAATGAACCGCTTATCCAACCTATAACTGTTTTTTTTACAGTTAACGTTAAACCTGAAATCGCTGATAAAACTCCGATAAATAAAAAATTCAAAAGGTTTTCATCTGCTGTTTGAAAGATGAAAGCGGAGATTATTAACCAAATTCCAAGCAATCCAATTATTTTTTTTTGTATCATTTTATTAATCTCATTTCTTTAATTACAAGCATATTATCAATTAGAATGCCGGAAAATAAGAACGAGGTAACTTGATCAATAACAATGGGTTATAACGCTGCATTTATTTGTTCGTGGTGAGGTGCGAAATGTCATTACGCACTATTTAATAAATAGGATTCCTTAAAAGCGATTTGAAATAATTTCAAACTGGTCATTAAATAATTAGGCCTTGTGATGAATAAAATATGTTTCCTATTAAATATTGACTATAAAATCATATTACACTATTTTAGTGCACACTGTTTTAGTGTTAACAATATTTATGGATGCCGCTATGTTAAAAAATATTACTTTGAGTGCGGAAGAAAGGCTCATTCGGAAGGCGCGTGAAAAGGCACGGCGGGAGCGTACGACTCTTAACGATAATTTCAGAAGATGGCTTAAGCAGTATGTAAACGCTAACAATGGGTCGAAGGATTATGATATTTTGATGAAGTCTTTGAATTATGCTGCTTCCGGTAAGTCTTTTACAAGAGACGAAATGAATGAACGGTAAATATTTTCTCGACACCAATATATTTGTATACGCCTTCGACTCTGCGAATCCAAAGAAGCAGAAAAGAGCAAACGAATTAATTAAAAATGCTTTAGAAAATAATTCTGGTTGTATCAGTTTTCAGGTAATTCAAGAGTTTATGAATGTTGCTACCCACAAGTTTGAAATTCCACTTTCTATTCCGGATTGTAAGAAATACCTCAACGCTGTTTTATCACATTTGTGTGAAGTTTTTGTTAGTATAGAGCTTTATACTCGTACTTTAGATGTAATGGAACGGTGGAGATTCTCATTCTATGATTCTTTAATAGTAGCTTCCGCTCTTCAAGCGGACTGTACTATTCTATATTCTGAAGATATGCAACACCTGCAGAAGATCGAAGATTTGGTCATTAATAATCCATTCAAAATACTTTAATAAATTGAAGAAAGCCTTCCATTGGTCTTTTTTATTTCCTAAATTTTTCCGCATCGATGTTGTGTTTGCTTAGCAGGTTTTGAATTTGACGCCGGTCGTAGCCACTCATTTCTGATGCTTTAGTGACATTCCCTTCTGTTGAGTTTAGCAGCTTGATTATGAATTTATTCTCGAGTTCATTTAATATTTTGTCGGTTCTTTTTCGTTTTTCTTCTTGCAGATCATCTTTGGTAGACGGAATATATTCTTCCTCGATATTTTCTTCTTTGTAAGCTGCGGTAACTTCTTCGGGCAAATTTTCAGGAGTAATTCTTCCGTCTTTAGAAAAAATAATCGACTGCTGCATTATATTTTCCAGTTCACGAATATTGCCTTCCCAATTGAAACTTTGTAAGATTTTGCGCGATTTTTCAGCCACCACTAAATTACTGCTTTTATTTAAGCCTGAATATTTTTTTAAGAAATGATCGATGAGCAGCGGAATGTCTTCCTTTCTTTCCCTTAAGGGTGGAATGCGCATATAAACAACACGCAAGCGGTAAAATAAATCCTGCCTAAAATTTCCTTTATCAACTTCGCTCTTTAAGTTTTTATTTGTCGCTGCCACAATTCTTGCATTGGTAGTAATAAATTGTGTCCCGCCTACGCGCGTAAATTTTTGATTTTCTAAAACATGAAGAAGTTTTACCTGCAAGTCTAACGGCAATTCTCCGATCTCATCTAAGAACAAAGTTCCGCCGTTTGCTAATTCAAACTTTCCTTTTTTCATATTAACAGCGCCCGTAAAAGCACCGCGTTCATGTCCGAAGAGTTCGCTTTCCAGCAAGTCGTGCGGAATAGCTCCACAATTAATTTCGATAAAAGGATTATCTGCGCGGCTGCTTAAATAATGTACCGCCCTGGCAAAAAGCATTTTGCCGGTACCTGACTCTCCTTCAATTAAAATAGTTGCCGGAGTTTGTGCCACCTGCCCTATCAATCCGATTAATGATTTCATCTGCGGATTAACCGTAATTATTTCATTAAAGCCTTCATATTTTTTAATCTTTTCCTTGAGGACTAAATTCTCCTCCAATAATTTTCCGAACAGCAGCGACTTTGCGATAACGGCTTCAAGCTCATCTATTTTTATTGGTTTGGTAATGTAATCATGAGCACCCAGCTTCATTGCTTCTACCGCATTTTCAATGCTGCCGAAGGCGGTAATAATAATTACGGGTATGTTTTTATAATTTTCCTGAACCCAGCTAAGCAATTCCAATCCGTTCATTTCGGGCATATTAAAATCGGTAAGGACTAAATGAACGCGGTTATTATCAATTAAGTCTGCAGCTTGTTTACCGTTTTGAGCAAGGAGAACATTATAATTCGCCTTTAAGTTTAGGCTTATAACACGTCTCTCTTTATCTTCATCGTCTGCAATAACTATAGTTGGTTTATGTTCATCCATACTAAGCCTTTAAGTTTTGGGAAAAGAAATTAAAAATTCGGTTTTTACCTGACTGCCGGCAGGCAGGTTTGATAAAGAATTGACAGAAATGGTCCCGCCCATGCTTGAAATAATATTGTGGGCAATAGAAAGTCCAAGCCCTGAGCCTTCTTCTTTTGTTGTGAAGAAGGGATTAAAAATATTGTTCAACTTTTCTTTGGGTATACCGATTCCGTTATCTTGAATTTTTATTATTATTTCATCATCAAGATTTTCGGTGGAAAAACTTAGCAATCCATCCGTGCATGTAAAAGTATCATCCTTTTTACAACGTTCTATAATTGCATCTACACTATTCAATCCAAGGTTTAGTAAAACCTGGTAAAGAAGACTTGGGTCGGTATTAAGCATAGTTTTCTTTTGGCAATCGCAGCTAATTTTTATATGATTAATATTTTTAGTCTCAACGGCAATTATCGCTTTGGCGAATAAAGATCCAGCTTCAACATTTTCAAATTTCACTTCTAAAGTTTTAGATAGTTTTAAGAAATCTTTTAATAATTTGTCAAGCCGGTCTACTTCTTTGATAATATAATCCATCAGTTCAAAACTTTCTTCCTTACTTATGTCGCCCTTTTTCAATGTTTGGGCGGATATTGAAATTGTGTTCAAAGGATTCTTGATTTCATGTGCTATTCCCGCAGTCATTTGTCCGATTGCAGCTAATTTTTCTAACCTAAACTGATCATCTTTTTTTACCTGCAGCTCAGCAAATATTTTATTCCGGTGATAAGCTATAACTACTTCGTTAGACAGTATCGTAAGTCTTTCCAGTTCATCTTCCGTATATTTATTTTCAAATTTTTTCTTTGAAAGAAAAATTACTGCCAATATTTCGTCGTTAAAAACTAAAGGAAGAATTACCTCGATTTTTTTCTTCTTTAATGTTTTGGAAAATGAATAATCAACATTATCAATATCAAGCTCATAAATCTCAATTGCCCTTTTAGCAGTTTTGAAAAAGTCATAATATTTATTTATAATATTTGAAGGAATAGCATCATTGTGATTATTACTGATATAATAATTACCTATTTCATCTCTTTGATAAAGAAGCACTTCTTCTATTAGAAAATTATTTTTGATAAACCTGTTGACCCTAGAAAGCAGTTCTTCCGGCGCTAAATAACTTTGTAGCATAAGATTTAGCTGCGAAAAGTTGTGTCT
This sequence comes from Bacteroidota bacterium, assembly GCA_021778375.1. Taxonomy (GTDB): domain Bacteria; phylum Bacteroidota; class Ignavibacteria; order Ignavibacteriales; family Ignavibacteriaceae; genus FEN-1297. The sequence goes on along the minus strand of JAJYCM010000013.1, from coordinate 5,468 downwards.
GTACTTTCCTAAATCTTTTAAGAATAATCTATCCAATAAAATTTGAAGCCTGGTTTCCAAAGGCTTTATTAGGGCAACTAATAATAAGATTATAAATGCTGAAGTGAAAAACGAATTTATCCCGAAATAATTGTTTAGAGTATGGCTTAGTCTATCAACAACAATAAAATATACTGATAATATAACCGTGTAGATAATTGAATATATAATGCCGCTTCTTAAAATATTTTTGGTATTAAATGTTTTATAATGGACCAATATAAAAAGGAAAAAAATATTTATAGATAGGACGAAAATTGTGTTAAGAAAATAAGTTGAAAATTCGGAAGCAAGATAAAAGCGGAATATATTTATTAGCAGAAAATATGCAATAATAATAACGAAACCAGTCAATAAGAATAAAGTTTGGTTTTTCTGCCTAACCGACCGCAGTTTCGGAATTTTATTTATTAAAACAGCCGTACCCCAGATTATATAAATAGCTGTAATAATAAGTTGGAGAATAAATAAAGGTTCGGAGGTCGATCTCAATTTATAGAAATATCCTTCCGGCTCATTTGTTATATGAATAATTTCAATTTTGAAATGAGGGAAAGACGAGGCTAAAGGTATTACAGGTATAGAGAATAAAACGATATAGAAAAAAGTTTTACTTGCAAGTTTAGAAGTTTGTATGGGAAAGTTGAACGCAATAGCAACAAAAAAGGCAGGCAGCAAAAAGATTATCCTATATAATATTTGAGCACCAAATAAAGCCTCGGAAAAATTAGAAGTTGTCAGGATTAAAATTTCAGCAAGGTTCCATAATACAAATGCCATTACAAATGCCGCAAACCAGCGATTTACCTTGGATTTTGGATTATCCAATAAAATCATAAAAGCAATACTGAAGTTTATCGTAAATGCTAATATTGAAGGTAAAGAATATACATTCATATAATAATTTCTTTTATCATTTATAAATAAACGTTTTTAATACAAATAGCAACATTACTTTTAAAATGAAAATACTTCGCTAATTAAGAAATTAAGTTCTTTACTCATGTTACGTAGACAATAACAAGTATAATGGAAGTGAAGTGCAAAACATCCGAGGTTTAGGAAAACCCCGGAGGTTTCTCATTATGTAATAATAAGCTTTTGCGTTAGGTGACTTAGTTATTTAATTAGCGGCACAGTCTATACAAACGTGAATACCGTTTTTAATTCTACCATAACTTTCAACCGTCATCTCACCGCACTCTTCGCAAACAAATCCATTGAAATTATCGCTGTTCGGGTCAAGTTTGTAATCAAATACTTTTGAAATATTAAGCAGCTTTTCCTCTGGCGCAGCCATTACATTTACGATTAAAGGATCAACAACTACTGCCGGAACTTTGCTTGCCGGCATTCCTTTTTCTCTATAATCTTTGAAGAATGCTGATTGTTTGTTCTGAAGCATTGTTTCAGCTTTCGGCGTAACACGAACAGCTTTTCCGCTTGCTTTATCTACAAGCGTTACTGCCCATTTACCTTTGTGCGTTTTCTTAATATTACCTTTTCCGAAAGTTGTTCCCATTATTACTTGAAGACCGTCGGCATAGCATGTAGCGCAATGATCTTCTCCGAGATCTACAAATGCAAGTATCTGTCCGTCTTTTGCTCTTTCCACGCCAAGCGCATTCATTGCGGCTGCGCCGGCTCTTAAGCCCATCGGCATTGCAGGGCATTTGTGTCCGTGGAATTTTTGTCCGAACTCTAACCAATCTTGTGGGTTAACTCCCGCAGGGCGATTCGCCTCAGGCGAATTTTCTTCTTGCAACATTTTAGTACTCCTATTTTTAATTAAAGAAATATTGAATTTGTAAAGTTGTCAGCGCATTAGTTTTATTGGATGCGAACTGAAATTTATTATCTAAAGAAATTTTTATATCGTTTCCTTTTATGAGATATGAATATCCTATTACATACCAAGGATCATTAATTGTCGATGGATTTAAGTCATACAGCTGTTCGACCGAAAGTGTAACTAAATTTTTTGATACAAACAGATAATCGGCGAGTGCATAATATCCGTAAGCCTTTTGATTACCAAGATGTGCCTCGATGTATTCAGATTGCAATTCAAAAGCTCCGAGGTTTAATTTTTCTTCAAATCCAAAGCGGAAGTCATTACCTGTAAAAGCATAATTATTTCCATAGATTTTGCTAAACTGAATATTATGTGCATCGCGGTAAGATAGATTGTAACCCAATTCCAATTTTGATTCCGGATCGTTCAGAAGAAACAAGCTCCCACGGTTTACATAAAGAAAATTTCTTTGGTTGGAAACAGTATTTGCTCCGTTCCCATTGAAGAAGCCGAAGCTAAAAGAACCAGTTTTACTATCGTCAAGTTTAAATTCAACACCGATATCTCTTGCCATCGTTTCAGCGCCGGGGACAAGGGCATTTACAACGTCCGCTCTTTCATCAAGCGGGATAGCATAATCAGGTTGTTTTCTTTGCAAGCTGAAATCAGGCACGAACTGACCGGCAGTTACTTCAAAATTATTTATCTTATAATTCACAAGTACATCTTGAAGCAGAAATTGATATTTGACTTGTTGGAGAAAATTAGCCTGCAGTTTATAACTCCAACTACCATCTTCTTCGGGTATTAAACCATTTACCCAGAACTTTGCCCTTCTTACTGAAAATTCAGTTTGATTAAGGTAGTTATCTGAAAAACGATACTGCATATAACCGTTCCAATTTACTTTTTGCTGAGCTAAGGAAGCCGTACCCAATGCAAGTAAGAAAATAAAAGTAAAAATGAATTTTACTCTGTGGTTCTTTGTGAGTACTCTATGTAACTCTGTGTAACTTTTTTTCTTACACAGAGTGCCACTGTGGTAACACTGAGTTTTACGGAGAAGAAATTTGGGAATCATATTTTTACTTCTCCATTCAAACTAATTTAATTAGAATTTGTGCTGCAAGCGCCCACATAATAAAACCGAGTCCGGCTTTGATCATTTTTGGCTTTACCTTAAGGCTGAATCTTGCGCCAAGATTTCCGCCGACAAGAACTGCAATGCCGACTATCGCAATTAAAGGATAATCGAGCCGTTGATTGGCTGCATGACCTATTATCCCGGCAAGCGCAGAGAAAGAAATTATTAAATGCGAAGAACCGGCTGCGGACTTTGTGGGATATTTGAGAACGTAAGTCATAAAAGGAACAACCAATACACCGCCCCCAACACCAAGCAAACCGGAGATAATTCCGACTGCAAAACTAAAAATTACAATCAGCACATACGTTGCAAAAGTACGGCGCGGCATTGGTTCATCATCTGTTTCATTTCCTTTTTGCCAATAAGTATAAATCATCCTTGCGCCAAGGATGATCAGAAAGGACACAAACAGCCACAATAATATGTTAGAATTGACATACTTAGCATAAAAGCCTCCGGCAAAAGCGCCGACCACAATTCCAGGCACAAACATGAACGAGGCTTTCATGTCGATCATATTATTTTTATAAAAGATATAACCGGCAGACATAGAGGTAATTAAATTGAGGACTAACGAGGTTGAGGTTGAAATTAACACCGTGTAGCCGAGCAGAATTAGCAGCGGAGAGTAGACTGACCCTCCGCCTTGACCAAACATCGAGAATATAAAAGCCAGCAAAAAAGAGAAAATGATTGCCATTAAGAGCGTACTATTAATATCCATTTTTTTTCATCTCCTCTGTTTAAGATTTACCTGCAGTATGCAAGTTGGGTAAATGGATTACAGTTTCTTCAGCTTCTCTTTCTGAACAAGGGATGCAAACTTTCTTACCATCTTTTTCCCGTAAGTACCTTTCAAAAGTATACTCGCCGCACACTTCGCATTTTACTTTGTTGAAAGATCCTTTAACCGGTGTATATTTAAAGTCATGCAGAATTGATACATTGAAAAGTTCTTCCACTGCAGCATTAAGAACACTATTAATAATATCTTTTCTGACATTCTCCGGAATCCCGGAAGGTTCAATTCCCTGTTTGCGGAACTTGAAGAATTCATGCGGTGCAAGTTTATCTTGAAATTCGTTTTTGAGTACAATTCTGATAGCATCTTTTTTGCCGGGATACCAAAAGATTGCCGCAACTTTTCCGTAGTTCATTCTCTCGATCATTCCTTTTCCGAAAGTTGCGCCGGTTGCAGACATAATCCCGTCCTGCATACATCCTTGCGGATGACCAACACCCATTTCTGAGAAAACGTGCATTTGGTGGTCTAAGCTTTTCCCAACTTTTAATATTTCTAATGCAAGGATACCCATTCTATAGCCAATCGGCATGAACGGGCAGCGATGCCCATGAAATTCAAACGTCCATTCGGGTATTTTAAACATATTATTTATCCTTATTTTATTTGTTAGTAATCGGTTACTTACTTTATTAGGTAATTTTTTTAGTTTTTTAATATCTTTAAGATTAAAGTATACATTCTTCTGCAGAAGTTGTCGGCATTAAGTCCGTTTTTATTCAACACAAATTCAATGTTGAAGGTAATAGGTATGCCCATATAAATAATAGCAATATCCTCGGCATTAACAGATTTATCCCAGACCCCTTCCGATATACCATCCTTCACCATCTTAATTATGAGCTGTTTCTGCTCATATAATATTTGATTCAATTTTTCCTTTAGTTCCTTGTCGCCAAGATGAGCAGCTTCTGAAAACAGAAGCATAGTAATACCCCTATTTTCTTTTAGATACTTAACGTTTTGGCACAAATATTTGAATAGTTTATCTTCTGCTTTTTCAGGTTTAAGTACAATATTTCTTAGAGACCCTATTAGATCATTAGCAACATCATCCATGATTCCTTTTATAATATCACGTTTGGTCGGGAAATGGCGAAATATAGCGCCTTCGGAAAGCCCTATTCTTTTTGCCAGGTTTCTGGTAGAAATATTTTGCAGACCTTCATCTGCAATTATATCCAGCACAGCCTTCTTAATTTGTTCTTGCCGTATGTCTGTTGTCTCTCTTGACATTTTTTCCTTCGTTTAAATAATATTGTAATCACTTACTTACAAACGTATAATATTTTTATATTATTGTCAAGGGAATTAGTTGATTGAAGGCAGAAGACTGAAGGCAGAAGTCAGATTGAATTGGAATGTTGGAGTGGTGAAGCCTACCGGTCAGGCAGGTTTATGGCGGGGATTTAATCAACAAAAAATGGTATTGGATTTAGCCAATGCCGGGGCAATACAAAAACACTTGACAATCCGCAGGCTGCAGCCGATTCTATGCAAACTTGATAGACCCCGCAAACGGGGTAAACGCGGTAAACGTAGCAGGCTCCTTAAAACGGTCAGAACCACAGAGCAGTGACATATTAGCAGAATAAGATGGGAAAAAAGATAAAGCTCCGGAGGAGCGGCATATAATTAATTTAATGAATTACATTATCTAAAATTAATTCAATAAATATTTTGGA
>JAJYCM010000217.1 GCA_021778375.1 Bacteroidota bacterium | reverse complement strand
ACTATAGTTCATTCGCTTATCGAGCATCTTACGAAATAATTCATTGCCTAAATCGTAATGCCTTTTGCCGATTATAAATGCTCTACGTCTTGTCTGCATATTTATCAGCCAAAAACCGGCAAGCTGTAAAGCTACTTTATAATTATGTTTTACCTTATTTTGCAAATCAGCCAGGACAATTCTGTAAATCATCTCATCGAGTTTATCTACATCCCACCAGCCGTCCATGTATGATTCACCAAGTCCCAATTCTACTTCAGTAACTGCACGTTTGTAGAATCTTTCGTTGTGCACTTTAATATCCCAAGGATTACTACCATTAATTTCAATATTAGCTAAGCCAAATAGCATTCCTACAAGGCTTTTATATTTTGAAATTTCCATAATTCTACTACTTGAAAAATCTTCGAAAAAGATTAATTTAATTCCAATTGCTTTTCCTTATCGTTAGTATTTTTTGGAACGGTATGTAAAAATTCACCGTACTGCATCGGCTCTTCAAGTCTGCAAGACCATACTAACTGATCTTTCCCATTTTTGTCTTTCCAAACAGTAATGTCAGGACAGCCGTCGCACATGCTTTGGTCGCCGTTTGCCATAAAATCTACCGGCTGAATAATCATAATTGACTGCATATAAACTTTCTTAAAAATCCTAAAAGGATTAGCCATAAGATAGCCGAGATATTTTTTTAATGCATTGCGAACGCTTTTATTTATCGCCCATAAATTAAGCATTGTTGCTCTGCCCATGCTTAAAGTTTTAGGCGAAGCATAAGATAAGTAACGATTATTTTTATAATGATAAACTTCCATAACCATTTCGATAAACTTGCTATTAAGATAACCGAGAATCTTATCTTTTGTCCCGAGGCGTTCGGTTAACAACCATTTAAAGCTGTCGGCTTCGTGGGTCCCGTTTAAGAAAGCTGCGGGTGAAAACCCGGGTTCTTTTTTTCTTATTTCCGCAACTATTTCCGGAGCTCTTAGGTTTGTAACTTCTTCCTTGTCGGAATGATAATGGATATCGTCAAAGACTATTTTCTCATCGCCGGCATAAAAATCATAAGGTAACTCGGGAGTAATGTAACGGAATAAAATAAAAACCATAGTATGCACAATATCGATATGCTTTTGCGCCCAAGCGGCTAACTCGGGGACATAATGTAATGTATCGCCATAAACCGTTGAATTAAAAGAGCAAGCAATGCCGCCTTCGGCAGCTAGCATTTCTGCGTAGTGCAATCTAAGTTCGTTTAACTCAAGCTCATTTTTGCCTTCCCACTCCGGACCGCGCCCACGACCTTGTTTACTGTCAATATGAAAAGTAAAACCGAATACCCCGGCTTTTTTAAGTTCGTGCAATAATTCCTTTGTTAAAGCAATTCCGTTTGAATTAATAATTGGCTTAATCCCGCGTGATTTTATTTCCGCAACCAGCTCAATAATGTTAGGATAAAGAAGAGGTTCGCCGCCGGCAATTGAGATACAATCTGTTTTTCTTAAAGACTGGAACACATCCAACTCATGTTTTACTTGTTCCATCGATTTATGAGAATCTTTGATATTTTTACGATAGCAGCCATAGCAATTTAGATTACATCGTGCGGTTGGTTCAAGCCATGAGATCCCATTATCGGGTAAAGTCCACGGGAGGCGATAAAGATCTATAGCGTCAATTATTTTCGTTCCCATTATTTCTCCATATTTTTTTTACTATTTCATTATTATAATTTACAAAAAAATTAAATACCAATAAACAATGGTTTTTTTGCTTCGGAAATGAGTTTTTGCGTTACACTGCCCACAAAAATATCTTTGACAATATTTTGAGAGTGAGAGCCTAAGACTATTAAATCGGCAAAATCAAAATACGAAGATTGTAAAACTTTTATTATATCAATTTCTGTATAATCTGTAGCGACATTTTGAGCACCATAAGCAAGGAGATAATCTTTTGCTCTTTTAACATTATCTTCAGCCCAAGCTGAGTCTTTTGAAGACGTAACAATGATAATATTCTGATTTGCAAAGTTAGCTATATGGACAAATCTTTGAAGCGCCCTTGCCGCAGTAAGGCTTGCATCATACGCAATAATAATATTGTGAATAGCTCTAAAATAATTCGGTACAGCTAATACAGGAGTAGCAGAACCTTCAAGAATTTTTTGAAGGAAGGATATTCCATTATTTTTCTTTACCAATCCGAAATCCGACTTTACACCTGTGATTATTAGATCATAGTAATTAGAAAGATTAACGATTTTAGAACTCGGCATTCCGATCTCATTTTCAAAAGAATAATTTATATTTTGTTTTTCACACTTATCCTTTAAAGAATGAATTAAATATTCGATAGTCGGTTTGGCATGTGAAATTGCTTCATCATATATACTGTCAAACCAACCAATACTTTGATCGGGGTTAAGTTTTCCTAATGACGAATTTACTTTTTCCATATCAATAAAAATTCCGCCTGTCACTTCGGCATGCTGCCGGTTAGCAATAAAGCACGCATAATCTAAAGCAGCAATTGTATAAGGTGAATTTTCAAGGGGTAAAAATATTCTTTTTAACATAATATTTCCTTAACATTTAATAGAGGTTTTACAAATTAAATTGTTCGTCATTTTGAGGGACCTGTATTATCGGCGTCCTGCCTCCGGCAAAGAAATATATTAAAGAGAGGAGATTTCTCCCTTCATTCGCAATGACGGAGTAGACGAAATTATTTTTGAAAGAAACTCTAATGTTGATTTTTATAATATTAAAACACTATTATCTGAATCACCGAAAGGCGTAGGCTCAAATTTATCCGCTTCAGGATCATTTAACCAGGTTTTCCCATCAACTATATATCTAAAAATATATTCTTTACCGGCTTCCAATTCTACTTGAACGGAATACTGCCCTGTTTCAGTATTCTTCTCCAACTTTGTTAAATTGGCATCCCAATTATTAAATTCACCAACAACGCTTGCGCTCTCAAAACTTTCCTCAAAATAACTGGGCAAAGTAAAAGTTACCTTGCAGCTTTTTCCTTCGCTAATATAATTTTTATTTATTGCCATGATTTCCTCCTAAGAGTTAATTTATTATTGATATATTATTAAGATCATATAAAACAAAACTTTTTAGAATATCTTTACTTGTAATTAAGCCGACTATGCCACCCTTTTCCGTTACCGGAAGATGATTAATCTTAAAGGCTTTCATTATTGCAGCAGCTTCTATAGCCGGAGATTCTTTATTGATTACTTCAGGGAACTTTGTCATAAAACTACTTGCCGGTATGTTTTCCCATTCATATAGCCGCTGTCTTATAGAGAGCGAATCAAAAAAATATTTTCCGTGCTCACGTATTTCATTATAATCTGGAAATACAAAACGAAACAAATCGGAAGGCGTAATAATGCCGGCAATATCATTATTGTTGTTGGTAACAATGACACACCCGGTTTTTTCAGTTAATAATTTTTCTGCAATTTCCCTTAAAGGCGCATTTATATTAACTGTAATAATATCCATATTCATTAATTCTTTTACTTTCATCTTCAATCTTATTTATTTTGTTAATTAAAATTATTTACTTCAAAAAACACTTACGTTAATATATTTTTTTGGATTTTGCTTTATATCTGAGACAAGAGAATCTATGGACGTAATTGAATGATTCAGATTCTTGTATAACGAATCATTTTTAACTATTCCGCCAAGGCTTCCCTCTCCTTCGTTCATTCTTGTAAGCAGTATATTTATTTGCTCCACTGCTCCTGAAGTTTTATCCAAAAATTTTGTAAGATCATTGGAATTACTATTTAGCGATATTATCAACGAATCAATATTTCCTTTGTTGTTAGAGGTAATCTCGTTAACATTTGCCAAGATGTTTTTTAGATTCCCGCCAACTTGATTCTTCAATTGCAATATTGTTGTATTCAAATTATTAAGGGTAATATCTACCCTTTCTTTAACATCTTTTCCGGTAAGTGCATCCAAATTTGACAAGACTTTATCAATCTTGGGACTTAAATCTTTTATTACGGCTATAGCTTGATTTACTCCATACGCCGCAGTGCCGCTTACCGTATCTCCGGGTTGGAAGTATCGACCTAAAATGCCGGGAGTAATTTGAATTGCTTTTCCGCTTATGAGACTGAAGTCGCTAATCTCAAATCTTGAATCTCTTGGAATTTTATCGAGCTCGTCGATTTTCAACTTTAATAAAACTCCATCCCTAATAATCGAATTCCCAAGCACATTCCCGATTTTTACACCGCGAAAAAATATCTCGTCTCCATTTTGAATGCCTTCTGCATTTTCTACAATCAAATTAAGCTGCATGCCTTTTGAAAAAAAGTTGGATTTCCCAAGCCACATAGTAGTAGAAATTAAAATAACGATGGCAATTGAAATGGATAGTCCAATTATAAATTCATTTTGTCTGGTGTTCATTCTAAACTACCTTCCCGCTAATAAAATTGTTAAAAGTTTCGTTGTCTTGATTCATTAATTCATCCGCAGGACATGTTAAAATTATTTTCCCTTCAAATAGCATAGCTATACGATCCGATATATTTTGAGCGCCTTTTATATCGTGAGTAATTATAATAGCCGTAATTCCAAGTTCGTCATTTAATTTTTTAATTAAGTTGTTTATTACGTTTGCTAACACTGGGTCAAGACCGGTAGTCGGCTCATCGTACAGTAAATATTTAGGCTGCGTGGCAATTGCTCTTGCAATAGCCGCTCTTTTAAGCATACCGCCGCTTAATTCGTCCGGGTAAATATCTTTTATTTCTCCGAGTTCAACCATGCGCAGACTTTCAGCAATTCTATGATTTCTTTCCTTTTTATCCAAGTGCCATTCAATTTGCAAGGCAAGATCGATGTTGCCTCCGACGGTAAGCGAATCCCAAAGCGCACCGTTTTGGAATACGTAACTAAACTTAGGACGTATTTTTTTATTGAAGTCCCTTTCGGAAAAACCGGTAACAT
>JAJYCM010000012.1 GCA_021778375.1 Bacteroidota bacterium | reverse complement strand
AACTGGTGGTCGCTTGAACGAGTAGCGCGGCTTGGAGAACTTCAACTGCGATTACTAATTGCTGCTATTAAAATGGCGAAAGTCGGCGGAGAAATTGTTTATTCAACCTGCACACTTACTCCCGAAGAAAATGAATATGTTATACATAAAGTCTTGCATAAATACCCTGTGGAAATTGAAGAGATCGAATTGCCCGTTAAATCGAGAGAAGCTTTCACGAGCTACAATGGTGAAATTTTTCACCCTTCGCTTTCGAAGGCACGAAGAATTGTTCCTTGGGAAGTTGATTCAGACGGATTTTTTATCGTGAAATTAAAGAAAACCGGGACAACTAATTCGCCCGATCTTTTGGAGTTAAAATCGAGCGTAACACGATTATTGGATCACCGGCATAAAGAGGTAAGAAAACTTTTGGAAATGGTCGAAGAAGAATTCGGTATTGAAAACAATATCCTATCAAACTATAAATTTCTTAAGAAAAAAAATGATATCTATTTCGTTAACAACAAATGGGAAGAAAATAATTTAGAGCTTTTCGAAAGGGTCGGAACAAAATTTGGGCTTATTGATAAAGGAAATAAAATAACTCTTCACACCCAAGCGGCACAGGTTCTTGAAAGACACATTTCAAAAAAAATCTACGTAATTGAAAATCATGACGATCTCAAGAAATATCTTGAAGGGGGAATAATCAGAAAAGATACTCCCTTTGATGGACAATGCGTTGTGAAGTATCGTGACTATATCCTCGGCACAGCAGTAATTGCAAACGGCGGAATTAAAAGCAGGTTTCCTCGCTCAAAGAGAACACAAGAAATTTCATTTCTATAAACTACTTTCTAATAAATTTCCCATATTATATTTTTGAATTTAAAGGCAAATGCTTAGGGGGAATTATTCCCGATTATTTTTCCTATTTTTCAATAGATAAATTTATGCAAGTATGAATATTCAAATTTTCGGTACAAAAAGATGCAGTGATACTCGAAAAGCCGAACGCTTTTTTAAAGAGAGGAATATCCAATTTCAATTTAGAGACCTATCCGAAAAAGGAATTTCAAAAGGCGAGCTTGAAAATATATTGCGCTCTGTTTCTTTGGAAGATTTGATTGACAAAAACGGTACTCAATTCCGTAAACGAAATTTAGCCTTTATGGTTTATGATATTATGTTTGAACTGCTTAGCGATCCTCTCTTATTTAAAACACCGGTTGTGCGCAATCAAAATATAGCTACAATTGGATACAGGCCGGAGATTTGGAAAGAGTGGATAAAATAAAAAGGTGGGAAGAATCTATGGAAGAACTAACGGTTACTTTTAAGGAGAGATTAAATCTTGCCGGCGCAACTTTACCAGATTTAATTGAACCGCAACTTGCAAAGGAGATCTTAAAAACAGCCGAAGAAATTATTGCCTCTGATAAATCCTCCGAAATAGAAAAAGATACATGGCACAAGTTTTTAGATTTGACTAGATACCCGGCTTTCCTTCTTAATCTAAGTCAAACTGATGAAACATATCGTTGGGCTGAGGTTGTTTTTAGAATTATCAAGATGTCGGACTATTCGTTTCAAAAACTATTTGAACAGAGAGTATCTACTCACCCTGATAAAATATTATTCTCCCGTTTTAACGACAAAATAAAAAATAATTATTCCTATAAACGGATCGATTCTATTCTCAAAAATATTGCAGTTTCATTTTTCAAGCTGAAAGACTCTCAACCAAAAGTAGCAATTTATTCTGATAATTCACTTGAAACAGCATGCTGCGACTTAGCCTGTCTTTCATACGATATCTTTATTTCTCCTTTGCATATACATTTTAACATCGAGACTCTCATACACATCTTTAACAAACTTAATTTTAATATTGTAGTTACCGACTCAGAAAAGCGCCTGGAGATTTTAAGAAAAGTCAGAGAAAAATCAGAAACATTTTTTTTAATAGTCTATACCGGACTTTCTGAATTGCCGAAGGAAGAAGGAATAATAAACTATCAATCGATGCTTTCTAACGTTAATGAAGATGAAATTCAAAAACTGTTAGGGAACAGAAAATATTTTCAGCTTGATGAAATATCTACGGTAATGTTCACTTCCGGCAGCACTGGAATGCCGAAAGGTGTTGCCTTTTCAAACCACAATATTCTATCAAAAAGGTTTGCAAGAGCAGCAGTTTTGCCAAAGGTAGGTAACAATGAAGTTCTGTTATGCTATCTTCCCTTATTTCATACGTTCGGAAGATATTTTGAAATGATGGGCGCAATTTTCTGGAGCGGAACGTATGTTTTTGCAGGTAAAAACGATGTTGATTCATTAATGAATTTAATGAAAGAAATTAATCCTACTGGTCTCGTTAGCATTCCATTAAGGTGGAATCAAATTTATGATAAATTTAGGGAAGAAATAATTCTAAAGAAAGATATTCAATCTAAACAAAGCGTGCTTTCCGGTTTAGTCGGAAACAATTTAAGATGGGGAATTTCTGCAGCCGGATATTTGGAGCCAAAAGTTTTTAGGTTTTTTAATGCAAGCGGAATTGATCTTTGCAGCGGCTTTGGAATGACAGAGGCTACCGGCGGAGTTTGCATGACTCCTCCCGGAAAATATATAAAAGATTCTGTAGGTAAACCTCTACCGGGTGTCTCAATAAAATTTACAGATGACGGTGAGCTTCAAATTTCAGGTGAATATATTGCAAAATATTTAGACGATTTATCTGCTGGTCCTCAACAAACAAAATGGCTTTCAACCGGAGATTTGTTTAAGCAAGATGAAAATGGTTATTTATTTATCATCGACCGCGTTAAGGATATTTATAAAAATATCAAGGGACAAACTGTTGCGCCTGCTTTTATCGAAAAGAAATTTGAAAATATACCCGGTTTAATGCGAGCCTTTGTTGCGGGAGATATGAAGCCATATAACACGCTTCTAATTGTTCCTGATTATAATGAGCCTTTTATAAACCAAGCTAATTCACAAGGAAAGTTAAGGGATTATTTTAGCTCTATTGTCTCTTCAGTTAATTTAGGTTTAAGCGCATATGAAAGGATTGTTAAGTTTTCTATTATTAATAGAAATTTTGAAGAAAGCAAAGGGGAACTTACTCCAAAAGGTACTTTCAAAAGAAAAATTATCGAAACTAATTTTCAACATGAAATTAATGAATTATATAAAAAATCAGACTTGCGAATTTTATGCGGAACAAAAAAAGTAATAATTCCTTTGTGGATACTTAAAGACCTTGGCTTAACTGAAGAAGATTTTGAATGCAAGCCAAATGGAATTTTAATTAAGAATAAAAATATATTCTTAACCATCATAGATAATCCCGTTCAAAATAGAACCCGTATTGGCGATTTCGAATATGTTATAAAGTCAGATTCAATTGATCTGGGAATTTTCGTTCGCCAGCCGATTCTTTGGGTTGGGAATAGCAGTTTGATAAATTTTGCGGTTTGTAAAGAAGATTGGGAAATGGATTTCTCAAATATATCATCGCAAATATTTTTTGATTTCGGAAGTAATAATAAAAGTCATAAAAATAATTCGACGGTAAATATTTCTCATGTCGCTATCGGCATTGAAGATTTAAATAACGTAATAACGGTATTATTGTTTGGACAGGAAAATGATATTCTTGAATCTCTAAAAAAGATCGAATCCGTTTTCCCAAATGTTGAACACAAGGTTGAAAATCTTCTCAGCAGACGTCTTGAATGTCTTGCTAACCATCCAAAGTTTTCTGTAAGAAGTTACGCCTATAAAATTCTACTTTTGAACCAACCACAAATTGATTTCAACAGATATTTACCTTCTTTTATAAACAGCGGTAAAACTTTTTTGAGTAAAAATATTATTGAGGAAATTAGCTTCGATAAAATGGAAGGATTTCGCTTAGGTGCAATTAGGCAAAGATTGGAATCATATCGCAATACATTAAATTGGCCGGTCTCGGATATAGCTATTTCACAATTCAAACTTATTTTGGATTTAATAACAAAATATGCTTATCATCATCCAGCTTCTTATCCTTTAATAAGAACTGAATTGATCAATTGGATTTTGCATAAGCAGGACATGAGAATTTCAAAATATGCAAAAATGCTTTATAAAGAACTTTCACAATGGTTTGAAACTAGACTTAAACTTTCTTCATATGAAAAAATTCATGAAAATTGGCAGAATAAAATCGTTTTCCAGGATACTATTTCCGTTAAAGAAGTTGAACGTATTGAGAACATTCTGTTTACGTCTACTTTTTTAAAAGAGGCCTTCCTTTTAATTTTTGATGAAGATAATTTTAACCTAAACGAGGTAAGCGATTATGGAATATACATTACAAAGCTTAGCGCTTCAAAGAAACGATTCTTATACCGCTTAAGTATTAATAAGAAAAATTTCAATCATTATGATTTTATAATTTTGATTACTCCGGATATAACAAGAAAAAAGGTTTTAGATACAATCTATTTGATGATTAAAATTGCACAAAAATCTTCGGGTGGATATGTTCTGCCAAAGCTTGGTAATTTCAGATCGACCTTGGGAGTAATTTCATTTGATTTCATAAATGATCTTACTGTTTGGGAAAAGATTCGCCAGCTTTCTTCTATAAGTAATTTCTCACAAAACAATTATTATATAAGCGAATGGGAGATTTTATTTAGAAGAGGCATGACTGCATTTTTCGTTTTACTAAAGAACAGCAATTACGAAGTAATCCCCGGTTATATTTCTCCCTCAAACGTAGTTGTCCAGGAACCTTATTTCAAAGAGGGCACAAAGATATTGTCTATTAGCGGTTGGCATAATTACTCAAGTTCTGCTGAATTAGTTGAATCGCTATTCAATAATTTTTATTTACAAACAATTTCAAATTACCCTCAAAGCAAAGACTATATTTATACAGAATGGATTTTTGATTCCTGTTTGGAAGGTCTCGGATTGGAAGAAGGGATTGCATTCCTCAAAAACGTTAAAAATGAATTTCAAAATAAATCTATAAACTCCGTGACCAGGGAATTGGTTGAAAGAATAGACCCTTATTTAGAAAAATTAACGTCACAGCCGTTTATAAATTCCTTCGTTTCAAGCGCCATCCATGATTACAGGAATTGGTTGAACGAAGATCCTATGGTTACACAAAAAGCAAAGGCGGAGTTTGTAAATAATATGTTTACTGTATACCGGTTAGAAAAATATCCGGAAGTGATGAGATACGCTTTTTACAAAGAAACTTATTTTTCTTTTTACCCCAAAAATATTTTGTCTTTGTTTGACAAACTTATTTTTTCGCTAAATAAATTTCCGGATCAACCTGCCGTTAAAAGATTGGAATTATTAGAATTGCTCGAATTGCTAACAGATAAAACCGATAAAGAAGTTTTTAACAAAATTGCCTTCCCAAAATTATCTTATAATTCTAATTTGGAACTATCTGCGAGCGGTGAAGAAGAAAGCTCAAAGCTTGTAATCAAAACAAAGATTAAGGACTCTTTAGGATTAACTTACTCTATTAGGAAACCGGTTACTCCATCGGAAACCGGCGGTCTTTACAAATTATTTATTCTTGATAATTATCCTTTAAAGATTGAAAATGATCTCCATTATTTACTAATAGTTGATAACGACAATGAAGACATAATTGTGGGCGGTTTATGTTATAAATTACTCTTTCCAAAAATTGCTCAAATTGAAGGAATTGAAATCGCAAGGCAATACCGTAGTCGCGGTCTTGCAGGAAAGCTTATAGAAGACTTATGTGCAAGATTAAGTTCTGATGGGATTAAAACAGTCACCACACATTTTTACTTAAAGGTATTCTTTCAAAAATTAAATTTCAGACCCAACAATCGTTATGGCGGTTTCGTTAGAATTTTAAAATAATAAATGTTTAAAGCTCTACGATGATTTTTTACCCGTGTTGCCAATATTGGCGCTGGAATTAAGAGTCCGTTATACCGTATCAAATACTGCTTTTTAAATAAAAAAGCAATGACTTGATTTAATCATGATGCTTTGTTAATTTTTATTTGCGTTAAATAGGCACACAAAAAGGAAACTCGACAAATGAAATATTTTGCTTGGGACGAGGATAAAAATAATCTCTTAAAAGAAACAAGAAATATTTCTTTTGAAGAGATTGTATTATCACTTTCAAATAACAAATTGTTAGAAGTAGTTGAGCATCCAAATAAACAAAAATATCCTGGTCAAAGAATATTTATAGTAGAAGTCAGAGATTATGCATACGTTGTTCCATTTGTTGAAGATGAAGAAAAGTATTTTCTGAAGACAATTTACCCAAGCAGAGAAGCGACTAACAAATATTTAAATAAGGAAGATTAGAAATGAAATATTTAGATAAAGAAGAAAAAGAGTTAATTGAGTCTTATGAAAAAGGTGAGTGGAAGCCTATTAAAAAGAAAGACCAAAAAGTTTATGTGAAAGCTGCAAAGGAAAGTATATCTAAAAGCAAAAGAATAAATATTCGCTTAACTTCAAAAGATTATCACGATATACAAGTAAAGGCAGTAGAAGAAGGAATTCCCTACCAAACATTAATTTCCAGTATAATTCATAAATATAATAAAGGGAAATTAAAATCTACACAAACATAGAGCAGCGGTATAACGGCAAGTCCGTTATGTGCGATAATAATTTATGGCAATGATGTTAGAATTCTGTAATGGATATTATAATTGAATGCATTTTGCAGAATAACTGAAATTCTTGCATTAATAAATCTCCCTCAACTTGTTATTTATTTAAGAAGCAATTAGATTAGTAAAGAAATTTATTTCAACATAATAATACTTCCACTAATCTAGTATTTATTTTATGCTCCAATTCACGAATTGAGTCACATATTAGGTTGTATTATTGTCGGGTCCAAAATAACTGATTATCGATTATTTGCACATTTTTGGGAAGGTAGTTTTGGATTTGCATATGTCGATGTTCAAGGTGGACTTGATGTAAATATGAATTCTCTGATAATTCTCATCTCGCCTTATATCCTTGATTTCATATCAATTATAATTGGTTATTACATTTTAACCAGATATAAAATTAAAAATTCCTTTCTGCTTGGTTTGACTTTTTTAATCTTTTGTTTGAGACCTCTTTATGATATTGTGGATAATTATATAGGAATATTTTACAATCATTCTGATTTAGTTCTTACAAGTAAAATCATTGGTGGATATATCACATATAGCTATGGAATAATAAACTGTACTATTTCATTAATTGCAATACTACTTCTATTAAATAAATATAAGAATTATCCAAAAGTGGAAACGCAAAGTTTAGAGTAAATAATATACAGTTTGTACATAAGCTATTTGCAGATTATCTTGGAATTTTCCGCAAAGAGAATTAATAAAATATTTTAAAATAGAAAAGGGCGAATGAAATTCGCCCTTCATTTTTATCGGATCAACTAACTACACATCATAGTACAAAGAAAATTCATAAGGATGTGGCTGTAAAGCCATCGGTTTAATTTCCTTATCGGTTTTATATTGAATCCATGTTTCAATTACGTCGGAAGTAAAGACATCGCCCTTCAACAAATATTCATGATCATCTGCCAAAGCTTTTAAAGCTTCGCCTAAGCTTCCGGGAGTTGACGGAACATCCTTCAATTCTTCCGGAGACATATCATAAATATCTTTATCAAGCGGTTCTCCCGGATCGATTCTATTAATGATACCATCTAATCCTGCTAATAAAATCGCAGGAAATGCTAAATAAGGATTTGCTGCAGGATCAGGGCATCTAAATTCGACTCTTTTAGCTTTTGGACTGTTCGAGTACATCGGGATTCTGCAGGAGGCGCTTCTATTGCGCTGAGAATAAGCTAAATTTACCGGCGCTTCAAATCCTGGAACAAGTCTTTTATAAGAATTTGTCGTCGGATTTGTAAATGCAAGAAGTGACGGAGCGTGTTTCAATAGTCCGCCGATAAAATATAAAGCCATTTCACTTAAACCGGCATATCCTGAACCTGCAAAAAGTGGTTTTCCTTTTTTCCACAAACTTGAGTGGACGTGCATCCCACTTCCATTATCTCCGAAAATAGGTTTAGGCATATAAGTAACGGTTTTGTTATTTTTTTTAGCAGTATTTTTAACAATATATTTAAATAACATTAGCTGGTCTGCTGCTTTTACAAGCGGTTCAAAACGTAAGTCAATTTCGCATTGACCTCCGCTTGCCACTTCGTGATGCTGCGCCTCAACATCAATACCGGCATCTATCAAATTAAGCACCATTTCATTACGAAGGTCGACCAAAGAATCGGTAGGCGGTACGGGGAAATATCCTTCTTTGTATCTTGGTTTATAGCCTAAGTTTGGAGACTCTTCTCTTCCGCTATTCCATTTTCCTTCAATAGAATCTACAAAGTAGAAACTGCTGTTAGGCTGTGAATCAAATCTTACATCGTCAAAAATGAAGAATTCAGCTTCAGGACCAAAAAAAGCTGTATCCGCAATTCCTGTTGAAATTAAATATGCTTCTGCTTTATGAGCTATATTCCTAGGGCATCTGGAATATTTTTCTTTCGTTGCCGGTTCATAAACATCGCAAATAAAACTGACAGTCGGAGATTCTACAAATGGATCCATATTCATTGTTTTGGAATCCGGAATAATTAACATATCACTTTCGTTGATTGCTTTCCAACCGCGTATTGAAGACCCATCAAAGCCGAATCCATCCACAAATGAACTTTCTTTTAGCTGCGATACCGGTACTGTAAAATGCTGCCATTGACCAGGAAAATCCATAAATTTAAGATCTACAAATTTAACCCCCTTAGTTTTGATAAAACTAAAAACACCATCCAATGGAGAACTTGTTTTTGCCATATTAGTTCCTTTATTTTATTTTTTTATAATTAATTAAATGTCTATTACTGTTGTTTCTTTTATTGTAGAAAGTACAAAAGTTGTTTTTGTAGAAATTACTCCGGGCCAAGATTGAATTTCGCTAAGAAGGTTTTCCAACGATTCAGTTTTTTTTACTATTGCTTTCAATAAATGGGAGCCTTCGCCAAGAACAGAGTGGCATTCTATAATCTGTGGTGTTTTTTCTATCCGGGGGATAAATGATTTATAATGTTTGGACGACTCCAAGGTTACTAGAATATAAGCCATTATGTCATACCCGAATGCCTTTTTGTTTACCTTTGTATAATACCCCTCAATTACACCTCTATCTTCAAGTTTATGAAGTCTTTCGCTCACAGAAGGAATAGAAAGACCGACGGCTTCGGCAATTTCGTTTCTTTTTGTTCTGCCGTTCTTTTGAAGAATATTTAATATTTTAATGTCTAAATCGTCTAACATTTGTCACCTAAATTTTTAAGGATTTATTGGCTTTCTGACTATAAATATAAGGTATGAGGTGAAAAAAAACAAGACTTGGCGAGATTATTTAAAAAAATAATATTTGATTAGACAAAAAAAATGAATTTTATGTGCTTAAAGTTACACTCGTACTATCCCAAAGGGAGTAAAGCTTAGTTTTGATTTTTTTACTTCCTCAAAAAGATCAAGATTTATTTGAGGTCGATCTTGGATTTTATGATTAAGATGATATTGCACCGCAATATTGTTTAGTGATATTATTTTGACGTCATTTAATTCAAGCCTAAATTGGACATCGGAATCTTCTCCGATAGAAGGAGCTTCGTATCTTTCATCAAATCCGTTGATATCTAAAAAATCTTGTTTAGTTATAGAGAAATTACAACCGAGAATACCCCTCTGTTTTTTATTGAAATATTTTCGCAGAACCTTGTTGTGAAAATAAAATCCTTTTTCCACATCGAATGAATGTCCGAACAATCCATCTTTGATTAATCGTAAATTATTTTTTTCTAAGAAACCTGACTTGACTTTATCTTCAGAGAGCATGTTGGTTAAACGAGCTGACAAATTTACTCTTCTACCTGTATTACAACTTTTTTTGTTGCGGCTGTTAAAATGTTCCTTCACAAATTCAGAATGCGGTACACAATCGGCATCTACAAAAATTAAAAAATCAGAATTGGCAATATTGATTGCACTATTCAATATTTTATTTTTTCTAAAACCTTTATCTTCTTGCCAAAGATGAATTATTGGAAATGGAAGTTTGGTCGATAAATTTTCGATTCCGGAAATTACTTCCCCGGAAGAGCCGTCGTCAGCAATAATTACTTCAAAGTCATTGAAAGTCTGCCTTTCAAATCCGGCTAAAACTAACTTCAAATAATCAATTTTATTATAGAACGAAAGAATAACTGACGCTTTTACCATCTAAATAATTAAACCCTATTTCGGTTTTTCCTAATTTTATCAATTTCTTTTTTGCGATTATATTTTTTGGTATCCTCTTCCACTTTGGGCGGTTTTTTAGGCACCGGAATTCTTTTCTTCTCTTTTTTAATTTCTATTAAAGTCTTTTTCATGATGAAGATAAAATTTCAATTAAAATGATATTTAGAATCTTGCCTCTAAAAAATTGAGTAAATAAATGGCGCTAGAGCTGAGCCCTGGGTTATAACAATTAAAGCTCCAAGCAAAAGTAATAGAATAAAAATGGGAGCTAACCACCATTTTTTTCTAATCTTTAAAAATTGCCATAGCTCAGATATGATTGAAAATTTTCCCATTAAACCTTCTCATTTTTTTATTGTACTATTACTTAAAATTGTCTTTCGTAATCAGTAGGATCGATTTTTTTTTGCTCCTTATTTTTCCAATAACTTCTCTTTGAAAGATCAAATTTAAGATCAAGAAAATCTTTTCTAAATAGTTTAGCGAGTAAACTTATCGGCGTAATTGCAAGATAAAACAAAATTATTAAAATTACACGCGTCATTAGCCAACCAAGCAGGATAGATAAACCCATCCAAATTTTATTCAAAGGCTTAAGAGCATATGGTAACAAAAAAGAAGAAACTATTAGGAATATTGCTATTATTCCAAAATAAATATAAGAATGTTTTCCAAAAATAAATGTTAAAACGGATATAATTAAAAAAGCAATCCCAACGGTGTAGCCAAATTTCTCAAGATCTTTTTTGTCTTCTTTAATATTTTTTATTTCTTCAAATAACATTGCAACTCATAAGATAATTTTCAGTCAAGCTTATACTCTTCCTTCCAACCGGAATCCTCCAATAAAGGAGTCTGCAAATTTTTATCAATCAGAAAGTTTCCTATCATTAAATAATCCATACCGGTGCGCATAAAGCATTTGAATGCATCTTCGGGAGTACAAACAATAGGTTCGCCTCTTACGTTAAATGAAGTATTTATTGCGACAGCACAACTATATTTTTTATCCAGTGCTTTTAAAAGGTCATAAAAACGATGATTTGTTTCGTCGTGGACTGTTTGAATTCTTGCTGTAAAGTCAACATGCGTTACAGCAGGAATATTTGATCTGACGACTTTCAATTTTTCTATTCCGAAATATTTGTCTTCTTCCTCAGAAATTGTTTTTTGCTGTTCTTTTTTAACCTCTGCAACCAATAACATGTACGGACTTGCTCCCTCAATATCAAAATATTCAGAAACTTTATCGTATAAAACTGATGGGGCAAATGGGCGAAAACTTTCTCTGAATTTTATTTTTAAGTTCATTAATGATTGCATCTTTGATGATCTTGCGTCTCCGATAATTGACCTGGCGCCCAAGGCTCTCGGTCCAAATTCCATCCTACCTTGAAACCATCCTACGACTTTTTCCTCCGCAATTAAATCTGCAACTACTGCTGAGATTTCATCATTATTAAGAAACTGAAACGGGATTTTTTTGTCCTCAAGATAATCTTTAATTTCGACTTCAGAATATTCAGGCCCAAGGTAGGAGCCTTTTTGAAAATCATTTTTACCGTTTACATTCCTCGGCTTATCCAGATACTTGAACCATCCTGCAAGCGCTGCTCCAATTGCTCCTCCGGCATCTCCGGCTGCAGGTTGTATCCAATGTTTTTCAAAGGGGCTTTCACGCAGAAGTCTTCCGTTCGCAACACAATTAAGGGCAACACCTCCTGCTAAGCATAAATTCTTCATCCCAGTTTCTTTATGAACATGCCTTGCCATTTTTAATACAATTTCTTCTGTAACATCTTGAATTGAACGGGCTAAATCCATTTCTCTTTGCGTTAAGTCCGATTCCGGTTTCCTTGGTTGCCCACCGAAAAGTTTATTGAAATTATGATTCGTCATCGTTAGACCGGCACAATAATCAAAATATTTCATATTCATCTTGAACGAGCCGTCATCTTTAACATCGATTAGTTCACGCAAAATAATATCTTTATATTTTGGCTCGCCGTAAGGAGCTAGCCCCATAACTTTATATTCACCGGAATTTACCTTGAACCCTGTATAATAGGTAAATGCCGAATATAACAGACCAAGTGAATGAGGAAATTTAATTTCGGACAATAAGTTAATCTCATTTCCCGAACCCGTACCAAAACTTGTTGTAGCCCACTCCCCGACTCCGTCCATAGTTAAAATTGCCGCTTCCTGAAACGGCGAAGGATAAAATGCAGATGCGGCATGAGATTCATGATGTTCAAGAAAAATTATTTTCCCGTCATATTTCAATTCCTTTTGGATAAATTCTTTCATCCATAGTTTTTCTTTTATCCAGAGAGGCATCGCTTTTATGAAAGATTTAACCCCAAATGGAGCAAAGGAAATATAAGTCTCTAACAGTCTTTCAAATTTTAGAAAAGGTTTATCATAAAAAACTACAAGATCAAGTTGTGGTGTGTTTATACCGCCGTACTGAAGACAAAAATTTATTGCGTTTGACGGGAAATTAAAGTCATGCTTTTTTCGTGTAAACCTCTCCTCTTGAGCAGCAGAAATAATCTCACCATCCCGAACAAGGCACGCAGCGCTGTCATGATAAAATGCAGATATTCCTAAAATGTTCATAAAAAGATTTCAGTCGAAATTAAAAATGAATTCGTATCCTTTATGTATTGACAATCAAATCTTTGCCTGTCTACCGGTAGGTTTTTTGTGTCAAGATATTATTTAACGATTTTTACATCTTCCATTGCGGCCTGCCGGTAGAGAGCGTTGCAGTACTCTCCTATTTAGTCTCAGACGTAAAGAGAGGTCTCAAAACTGTCTAAAATGGGATTTCTCAGTCGAAGACTCCTTCGAAATGACATCTGCAAGTTGTGCAACAGACTCGGTAGACAAGCTTGCTACTATGGCGTTATATTTAAACTTTTAAGATAAGGGTCAACCCAATCAACATTTGGAGCCATCAGGGGAACTGCCGGAATCCTTCCACCAAAACCAAGCAATCGGTAACCAAAAGCATTTACTTCAGTAACTTTAATAGATTCTAAAAGAGGCATGTCGATTGAAACGCCGAACTTTTTAGCAAGGTAAACTGTATAATCAGTAATTGCCTTATGCTCTTTCTTCATAGCAAGATAGTGGCTAAGCTCTTCTTTCGATTTTTCAAACGGAAGGGCTGTGTCAACTTTTGAAGGACGTTTTCCAATTAGCTCAAATATAGAATAACCATCATTAAGTTTTAATGGCCCGTAAATATCACCGACTTTCATAGTTGAAGCGATTTCCCCTATCTTGCCAAACTTTGTTATAGGAAAGAAGCCAAACTCTCCGTTTTGTTTTTTCGTCCATTCGCGTTGTGTATATTTCATAGCAAGTTTATGCATATTAACTCCGTCTCTTGCTTCTTTAAGAACTTCATCAATTATATCAGGGTTCTTGTTAAACACTTCCACAATGTTTACTTCTTCGGGGTAATATTCATTCTTATTAAATTTCTTATAATAATCATAAACGGTTGAATCAGAGATGTTTGAAGAATCTATAAATTTGTTTTGAAGAAGCTGTGTTAAATAATTTTCACGCCACATTTTCAAATCGCGTTGAACGCTCGGTAAAAGATTTAGTTTTTCTTTGTAACCTTCTCTGGCAAAAAGAGCATGTTCAATCATCGAACGAGTTACCGTGTTAATAATCTCTCCGATAGACCTATAATCAGTTTTGTAAGAACTGAACCCCTGAAAAATCAATTTGCGAATAAACGTATCAAGCGTCATTGGATTTGTTTTAAATTCAATACATGGCATTGCTAAGGAATCAGGACCAAATTCTTGCTCCAATTTCTGTACATCTTTTACATCCATAAAAACCGGGTCCTTATGGGAAATTCTAAGTTCAAATTTTCTTTTTGAAAAGATAGATGAAAGTTTTTCTGCCAGACTCCTCAACAAGATCGCATTAGCTTCTATCTTTTTGTCTTTAAAAAAGTTATAGAAATATTCCTGATAGAGTTTTCTTTCTTTAATTGCTTCGACAGTTTTCTTTACCGATTCCACGCTGTTATTTTGACCTGTAGCTGCATTTTCTGATGAATGAATTTTATTGGTCATCTTAAAAATATACCAGCCATCCGGAGTAGCTATAGGAGTCGTATAATGCCCTACCTTCATCCCATATAGCGTATCTTCTAAGGATTGTGTCATTTGGCCGTAAACAATTTGCTTTGGTTCCGTTTGTTCAATTTTTTCAGGCCTTGTTGCAAGAAGGGTATCAAAAGGAATTCCATCATTCAGCAGTTTATATAAATTAAAAATTTCTTTCTTGTTATTTGATACAAGGTAGTTCACTTCCAAGGTTGTTTGGCTTCTTATAAATCCCTGCAAAATATCTTTGTCGGTCACCTTAACCTTATCTTTAATGTCTTTTCTAAAAACGGCATCCCTAACAAACATATCTTCATATTGTTTAGTAACAAATTTCATAACTGAAGTTGTATCAAAGCCCATTTGCTCAGCCTGATTTGCCCATAGTTTTTCAGCAATTAGGGAATATAGAAATTCAAGCTTTAATGACGGAGTCATTCTCGTTATTTGTTTTCTGAAAAGTGGTGTCATTTCGTAACGGTCTAAGAATTCCTTTGCAGTTATTGAAATATTACCTGCTTTTGCAACAACTGAATCACCCTGGTCTTGTGAAAATATCTTATAAGATGAGCTTATTATAAGTAAGAAAAAGATCATTAGATAAAGTTTTTTCATATGATTTATAAAGAAGTTAATTTAAATTTGCGCTTAAATTATCTCTAGCGCTAGTTAATTATAGAAATAAATATATTTTTAAATTTACTAAACTGCAGACTGTAAAAGAAAGTAATTTTTTATTCTCTTTTCCATTTAATTTTTATTCTTAATACAATTATGATAAAAAAACAAAAGCCATCTGATATTAAAAAGAAAAACGAAACTGTAAAAATACAATCACCAAAACCAACGCCAAAATGGTTTTACACAATTGCGGTTTTGATCCCGTTTATCTTTTTTATTTTATTGGAACTATTCTTAAAAATAATCAATTACGGACATTCCTATAATATTTTTATTCCTGAATCCAAATCTCATCCCGAAAGACTTGTATTAAATCCCGGCATAGCTCAAAAATATTTTTCTAACTTAACACATTTCCCGACACCAAATTCGGGATCGTTTGAAAAAGATAAAAAGGATAATTTCTTTAGAGTTTTTGTCTTAGGAGAAAGTACTGTTCAAGGCTACCCTTTTGTTCCCAACGCATCATTTCCAAGCGATCTGCAAAGAAGATTAGAACTGCTTTACCCAAGTACTAATATAGAAGTTGTTAATTGTGGAATTTCAGCAATAGACAGTTACACTGTTAGAGATTTCACAAAGGCAATTATAAAGGAAAGCCCGGATCTGGTTTTAATTTATACCGGTCATAACGAATATTACGGCGCTCTTGGCGTTGCGTCTTCTTTTTCTGGTGGTAAATCACGATTGTTGGTTAATTCATTTATTTGGCTTCAAAAATTTAGAACTTTTCAGTTGATAAATAATACAATTGAAAAAATTATTAGCATCTTTAAGAGCGGTAACGGTAAAAATGAAAATAATGAAACATTAATGGAACATGTTGTAGGTAAATCTCTTATTCCCCTTAATTCCAATCTTTTCAATCTTGGAGTGAAGCAGTTTGAAGGCAATATGGAAGATATTTTATCTATGTTGAAGGAGAAAAATATCCCGGTAATCTTAGGAACTTTGACTTGTAATTTGAAAAATCAAGTTCCGTTTGTTTCTGCAAAAGAAAATAATTTTCTTTCAGCGGATTACGTCTTTTCACAAGCACAGAATAAATTAAAGTCTGGTAACTTTCTTCAAGCAAAAAAATTGTTTATTGAAGCAAAGGATTTAGATGAACTTCGATTTAGAGCTCCTCAGAAATTTAATTACATCATAAAAAGTCTTGGTAAAAAATTTAGCTACCCTGTCGTTGATATTGATTCGATATTTAATGCCAAAAGCCCGGATGGAATAGCCGGCAATAA
Source organism: Bacteroidota bacterium (assembly GCA_021778375.1). Lineage (GTDB taxonomy): Bacteria > Bacteroidota > Ignavibacteria > Ignavibacteriales > Ignavibacteriaceae > FEN-1297. The sequence continues at coordinate 7,045 of JAJYCM010000012.1, read as the reverse complement.
TTTGATGGTTGATCATCTTCATCCTAATATTGAAGGATACAGACTGATGGCAAAATCATATTTTAATGGAATGAAGAATCTGAATTACCTGCCAAAGGGAAAAATGTTAGACCTTTCCGGGGTTACTCAGGATAGTATTTTAAGTGCAGACTTTCCCTATACAAAGCTCGATTCAACAATTGCCGAAATAGAAATTTTAATTCTAAAAGGATCATATCCATTTGTTCCAAAAGGAACTTCCAACTTTAACCTAGAAGATTTCTCTCAAAAAAATTGGACTGACAGCCTAGCTATTGAGGTTGTCAATCATCAAACAACATGGGAGAAAGCCCATGTTGAAGCAGCCGATAAATATTACCTTTCAAAAAATTATATTTCTTTTATGAAAGAAATAAATGCGATTATTGGTCAGCATCCGCACTACAGTGAAACTTACCAATATGTTATTAAACTTCTTATCGACGCTAAACTTTTCAACTATGCTTTGCCCTATCTTCAAAAACTAAATTCATTTGAGCCATCTTATTTAACGACAAAATGGTTGGGAAGTATTGCACTACAAAATGGTAAATATCAAGAAGCCCTATACTACTTAAAGCAATGCACCCAATATAACCAAACAGATCCGCAGGTGTGGTACAATTTGTCCGGCGCATATTTCTATATGAACCAGATAGCTGATGCTCTAAACGCAGTAGAAAAAAGTTTATCTATAAATCCGGAAGATCAAAGGAGTATAAGCTTTTATCAGCAATTAAAAAGATTACAAGCACAAAAGAAAAATTAGATTTGAATCTGAATGATAATAATAAGCTTCAAGGGAAATAAAAATTAAATCTTCATCCCTTACATTGCTGTATTGTTTATTAATCGTATTTATCCTAATTTATAATAGGATATAACAACAATGAAGTATGGGCCAACAGCAACTTCTTTTAATAGTACTTAGTGTTATAATTGTAGGTTTGGCAATTATAGTAGGCATTAATATTTTTTATGCAAACGCACCGGAATCCAACAGAAATTCCATCTATTCGGAGCTTACAAATTTTGGTTCACAGGCAAGAAAATATTATTTAGAAACTACATCGCTGGGGGGAGGAAATCAATCGTTTTCAGGATGGACAATACCTGACAATTTAACAACCACGGGAAGTGCAACATATACCATTAGTGTTACTCCTGAACTTGTAACGATCGTTGGAACCGGGACACAAACCGGCAATGACGGGTCTACAAAAGTAAAAGTAACCAATTATGTTACTTTTGCTAAAGACAGTATCGTAATAAATAATTAGCCAATATTTTTATCTTAGAAATAAAATTGATACACCAACCACGGCTACAATTGCACCAATTATTGCGCGCCAGCTTAATTTTTCTTTATAGTAATATCTTACAATCGGCAGCATAATAATCGGCATCATAGACATTAATGTTGAGGCAATCCCCACCTTCGTATATTCAATTGCAATTAGGCTAAATGTTATCCCGAGGTAAGGGCCGAAGATAGTACCGGCAATTGTTGAGGTCAAGGCATTCAAATCTTTTGCATAGAATTTAAAAGGATTTTTGAATCTTCTAACGACAATAGCTAACGGAAGCATAACAAGAAATGCAGCAACTATCCTTACAAATGTCGCTACAAATCCATTTATCTCCCCGGAGTTAAATGCTATTTTTGCAAAGATCAATCCACCAGATTGTCCCAATGCTCCCATTAGTCCAAAAAATATTCCGGCTTTACTTATTTTATATTTTGATGAAGGAATTTCATTTCGTTCTAAAATAACAAGGGCTATTCCGCTCATTGTTATTAATATTCCTATTATTGCCCAGAGAGATAAATCTTCCTTCAAAAAAAGGTAAGCTAGCACGGCGCTCATTGCCGGCGAAAGCGCCATCAACAACATGCTTATTCGAGCACCGACGTGTTGATATGCTTTAAATAGAAACGTATCCCCGAAAACCAATCCAATAAATCCACTTACCCCAAGGTAAAAAACCTGCGATGTTGAAATTGAAAATTGGATTCCTGATAAGAGAATCGTTGCATAAAGGAATACCGCTGCAATAAAAATTCTATTAATATTTAATTGAAGAGAATTAAGTCTTTCTGCAGCAGCTGTAAAGGCAAAGGATGATCCCGACCAAAGGAAAGCGGTTAATAAAGCGCTAAGTTCGCCAATGTAAAGCATTAATATATTTGTATTTGTTATTTTTGAGCATCAAAATATAGATTTAAAAAGATGAATGCATCCAAAACAGAATAGATATGACTATTTTACAAAATAAATCCGGCTTCACGAGAAGCCGGATTTATAATGTATCTTTTATGCAGAATAATTTAATGCGGCTAATCCCGGAAAGATTGCTGTTTCATCAAGTTCTTCTTCTATTCTTAAGAGTTGATTATACTTTGCAATTCTGTCTGTTCTGGAAAGTGATCCGGTTTTAATTTGTCCGGCGTTCGTTGCAACGGCAATATCTGCTATTGTTGTGTCCTCAGTTTCTCCGGAACGATGGCTGATTACATTAGTGTAGCCGGCTTTTTTTGCCATTTCAATAGCATCCAATGTTTCAGTCAAAGTACCTATTTGATTTACCTTGATAAGAATTGAATTGGCAACTCCTTGAATAATACCTTTTTCTAATCTCTCTGTATTGGTTACAAAAAGATCGTCTCCGACCAACTGAATTTTTGCGCCTAATTTTTCTGTCATAAGTTTCCAGCCGCTCCAATCATCTTCTGCCAAGCCATCTTCGATTGAAACGATTGGATATTGCTTAACCCAATTTGAATAAAAATCTACCATTTGAGCGGAAGTTTTTTCAGACTTATCGGATTTAAAGAATTGATATACGTTTTTTTCTTTATTAAACATCTCGCTCGACGCCGGATCGAGTGCCAATGCTATTTCATCTCCGACCTTAAAACCTGCTTTAGTAATTGCTTCAAGAATTACTTCAATCGCTTCGTCGTTTGATTTTAGATTAGGTGCAAAACCCCCTTCATCTCCAACAGAAGTATTATAACCCTTTTTACTTAAAACAGATTTTAATGAATGGAAAGTCTCGGCGCCCATTCTTAATGCTTCGGCAAAATTTGGTGCACCGACCGGCATAATCATAAATTCCTGGAAATCAACATTGTTATCGGCATGTTTTCCGCCGTTCAAAATATTCATCATAGGTACGGGGAGAGTACGAGCATTCACTCCGCCGATGTAACGATATAAAGGAATCTCAAGGGTTTCAGCAACTGCTTTAGCTACTGCTAATGAAACTCCAAGAATTGCATTTGCTCCAAGTTTTTCTTTGTTAGGCGTTCCGTCAAGTGAAAGTAAAAATTTGTCGAGGCCGGCTTGATCTACGCCGTCAAAGTCGATGATTTCATCAGCAATTATATCATTTACATTTTCAACTGCTTTTAATACCCCTTTACCATTATAACGACCTTTATCTCCGTCTCTTAATTCAACTGCTTCATGTTCGCCTGTTGATGCCCCGCTTGGCACTGCAGCTCTGCCAACTATACCGCTCTCTAAAAGTACTTCTACTTCAATGGTCGGGTTTCCTCTTGAGTCTAATATTTCTCTTCCTAAAACATCTACTATTGTGGTCATTTATAAACTCCTATTTATTTAATAATTTGAAATCTCTATTGAACTATTTCGATTAAAAAATCATTATAGTTGCCTTTCAAAATTAGGTAAAGGTGAAGGAAAAATAAAGCTATTTCTCACCGATAAAGAAATAAACTTCTTTTCAAATTATAAAGGAAAACAATATTTATACTAAATGAAATACCTCATTATCGGTCTTGTCTTTGATCTTCTTTCAACCTCTTTGAATCCAGCATTCTCAAATGCCGAAGGAATTCCTGTCCACGCAAAAGCTGCAGGGATATTTTCATTATAAGGTACTGTTGGATATGCCTCAACAATTTCTGCACCTTTTGATTTGCAATGCTTAACAGCGGCTTTAAGTAATTCTGTTGACACTCCTTTCCTTCTATATTTTTTATCGATAAAGAGACATGATACAGACCAAACCTGTTTATCATCAATTCTTTTTAGCACACGTGAATTTTCAAGTCGAACAAATTTTTCTCTTGGCGAAACAGAGCACCATCCGATAGGCTCTTTTTCATAATAAGCTAAAATTCCCGGGACTTCGTTTGAATAAACAATCTTTTTCATCATCTTTTTATTAGCATTCCCTTTTTGCTTTTCAAATTCGGAATTTTTTAATCGCCATGCCATACACCAGCAGCCACCACAAGCTCCTTTTTCACCGAAAAGATTTTCGAAATCTTTCCATCTGGATCTATCGAGCGGATAGAAATGCAACTTTTTTATGTTCAAAGAAGTCTCTGAATTAGCTTTCTTCATTTAGTTATAATTTCGTTAAGAATCTTGGGAAAAATGGAAATTACGGTTTAAGTCTTTTTTACCATGCATAAGCTTCAGGTGCCTGGTTCCCGGGCCCCGGCCAAATATCATCTAGTTTTTTCAAAATTTCATCTGACAATTTTAAGTCTACAGAAGATACATTTTCTTCAAGTTGTTTTACTGTCCGGGGTCCTACAATCGGACAAGTAATTACCGGATTATTAAGCATCCACGCAAGTGCAACTTCCGCTGGTTGCTGATTAATTTCCTTGCACAAACTCTCATAAGCTTCAATTTGGGGACGTAATTTTTCTACTGATTTTTGCAGAGCTTCACGTCCTCTTCTTTGACTTTCATTTATCTTTTCAAGCACACCGCCAAGAATTCCGCCGCCTATTGGACTCCATGGAATTACACCTACTCCCATAGCTTTGCATGCGGGGATTACCTCAAGTTCGATGTGGCGGTTACGCAAGCTGTATATGCTCTGCTCCGAAACTAATCCTAAGAAATTTCTTTGTCTGGCGGTATAGTTAGCCTCAACAATATTCCATGCAGCAAAATTACTGCTGCCTACATAGGTTATTTTTCCTTCCCTAACAAGATTTTCCATTGCCTGCCAGATCTCATCCCACGGGGTTTCCCGGTCGATGTGGTGCATTTGAAAAAGATCGATGTGGTCGGTTTTCAATCTTCGCAAGCTGTCTTCGCAGGCTCTACGAATATTATAGGCGGATAATTTTAAATCGTTAACTCCTTCGCCCATTTTATTGTGAACTTTTGTCGCTAAAACAATTTTATCTCTTCTCCCTCCTTGTTCAAGCCATCTACCGATTAAGCCTTCGGTGTATCCAACTCCTTTTTCATTGCCATATACATTTGCAGTATCTAAAAAATTTATACCAAGCTCTAATGCCCTATCCATTATTTTGAAGCTATCCTTATCTGAGGCAAATGTGCCGAAGTTCATAGTGCCCAGGCAAATCCTGCTTACCTTCAAACCGCTTCTACCAAGGTGAGTGTATTCCATTTTAATCTCCTTCAAATTTTCTTACAAAAAATTTCCTATACTTTTAGAATTTGAATTACTCTTTCTCTTGAAAAAATAATCAAACGCGAAATTCTATTCAACAATAGATTTCAAACAGATATATGTTTAAACCTATATTGTAATTTGCCGCAGGGATAGTGCAACACAATTTCTTTTTATCCGTTTATTGATTTCATCATTGCTTCGGGATAACGCATTCCTTTTGCCGCATCAGGAGGAACTGCTTCGTTCAAATGCTTGACTTCTTCAATTGTCAAAGTTATTGCGGCTGCTCCGATATTCTCTTCGAGATATTTAATTCTTTTCGTACCGGCAATCGGTACAATAAAATCGCGCTGTGCAAGTACCCAGGAAAGCGCAAGCTGCGCCGGCGTACATTTTTTTTCGGATGATATTTTCTCTATCACTTCCACAATCTTCAGATTTTCTATTAGATTGCTATCCTGGAAACGCGGCGAATGCATGCGGTAATCATCCTTAGTCAAATCGGAATTTCCCTTAATTTTGCCGGTTAAAAATCCTCTGCCAAGCGGGCTGTAAGCAACAAAACCAATACCAAGCTCTTTGCATGTATCAAATATTTCCTCTTCGGGATCGCGCGTCCATAAAGAATATTCTGTTTGAAGCGCTGATATATTGTGAACTTTATTTGCCCTCCTAATAGTATCGGAAGAGGCTTCCGACAACCCGAGAAATTTTACCTTTCCTTCTTTAACAAGTTCAGCCATTGCGCCTATTGTCTCTTCAATCGGGACATTTGGATCCACCCGATGTTGATAATAAAGATCTATTACATCAACGCCTAATCTTTTTAAGCTCGCTTCGCATGCTTTTTTTACGTATTCAGGTTTGCCGCTTACTCCGCGAGACCCATTCGGATTTCTTAAAATACCGAATTTAGTTGCCAAAACAACTTTGTCCCGTTTACCCTTTAATGCTTTTCCTACAAGCTCTTCATTATGCCCAATTCCATACATATCGGCTGTATCTAAAAAATTTATTCCAAGTTCTATAGCGCGGTGAATTGTTGCGATAGATTCTTGATCGTTTCTTTCGCCATAAAATTCAGACATGCCCATACAACCCAAACCGAGTTCGGAAACCGTCAATCCACCGTTTCCTAATTTCCTATATTTCATTATACTTTTCTCCTTTAATTGTTTTAAACTTTTAGATGTAAATTAAAAAATGCATTCGTCAAAGCCCATGCTTGTTTTGCTGCAAAAGGATTATAACTTGCGCGCGCATCACAGAAAAAACCATGATCGGCTTTTGAAAATACAACATTAGTGTATTCTTTTCCATACTCATCAAGCTTACTTGTAACGACATCTATTTGATCTTTGCCAAGATGCTTATCGAGTCCGCCCCAAAATAACAAAAGCGGACCCGAAGCATTTTGGAGCCTATCTGCAATCGTAGCTGCAATACCACCGCCATAATAAGAAGCTGAAGCTTTTAACGGAACAGTTATGTTTGCAAGAACGGAAACTCTCCCCCCCATACAATAGCCGGTAGACCCTATTTGAGATTTAAGAACCTTTGAATTTGAATCAAGCCACGAGTATGCTGCTTTAATGTCTGCAATTAGACCTGGTTC
>JAJYCM010000216.1 GCA_021778375.1 Bacteroidota bacterium | reverse complement strand
TCGGGTAAACGAATTGATCGTGGGATATCTCAGTCGATGACTCCTTCGATATGACACACGAATAATTGTTATTTCGACCGAAAAGAGAAATCCTATGAATATTAGTGTCATTTCGACTGAGTCATCGAAGGAGAAATCACATAGATAGCTCGGGTACACGAATTGACCGTGGGATATCTCAGTCGATGACTCCTTCGATATGACACACGAATAATTGTTATTTCGACCGAAAAGAGAAATCCCATGAATAGCTCAATTGCGCGAATTAACCATGGGATATCTCATTTCCATTGAACAAATACTTTCGTGCAAGCACTAAATTGTCCGGTACATAAGTATCAAAGGTATACAACTGAACTTCCAACCGAAACCTTTGTCTCCCCATTCGATAATTCCGTCAACTCAAGAGATAACATCTCCACTTTTTCTGGGTTAATAAAGTAACTTAGTCTGACTTCCTCATCGAATTTTATCTCTTCGATTTTTGCTTCATATTTGGATAATAGTTTTTTGATTTGATTGATAAATAAATAATTTGATACTATTGCAATTTTTAAATACGGCTTTTCAACATAAATTTGAGTTGATTCAATTGTTTGAAAAGCTGAATTATAATATGCCTTCCCTAGAGGACCAACTCCAAGTTTTATTCCTCCGAAATACCTTACAACCACCAGAAGAACGTTCACAAGTTCAAAATGTTCAATCGCATTGAATATCCTTACACCTGCCGTACCCTTTGGTTCTCCGTCATCGGAATATTTTAAAATTCCATCTGTTAATCTATAAGCGTAACAATGATGTGATGCATCAAAATATTTTTTCCGAAGTAATGCTAATTTTTCGGCTGCCTCCTCAACAGATTTGACCGGAAAGGCAAATCCTAGAAAAACGGAGCTTTTCTCTTTCAATTTTGTTTCAGAAGCTGAAGCAATAGTTTTTATTTGAGTGATACTGTTCATGACAAACTCGATTGATTGACAAGTGCACTTCTATTTAAATTGATTTTCAAGCCTGGTATAGCTAAAATATGTGTTCACAAATTTAACATTAAAGTTGGCATTGGAAAAAGAGACAATTATTATAAAAGGTGCAAGGCAACATAACCTAAAAAACATCGACCTTGAAATTCCTCGTGATTCCTTTACTGTCATAACCGGATTATCCGGATCAGGGAAATCTTCCTTGGCGTTCGATACAATTTATGCCGAAGGTCAGAGGCGTTACATAGAATCACTCTCTTCCTATGCCCGTCAATTTCTTGATATGCTTGAAAAACCGGATGTTGATTTGATCGAAGGTTTAAGTCCTGCTATTTCTATCGAACAAAAAGCGACCTCGGGAAACCCTCGTTCTACGGTTGGAACCGTTACCGAAATTTATGATTATTTGAGACTGCTCTATGCACGCCTCGGAACACCGCACTGCTACAACTGCGGTAAGCCTGTTGCCAAACAAACTTCAACGCAAATTATTGATAATATATTAACATCTCTTAAAGGAAAAAAAATTTCTGTTTTAGCGCCTGTAATCAGAGGGAGAAAAGGTCATTACAGAGAATTATTCGAAGAAATTTCCTCCGATGGTTTTTTGAGAGTAAGAACTGACGGAGAGTTTTTCGAGTTGGAAAAAGGTTTCCACGTTGACCGTTACAAAATTCATAATATTGAGATAGTAGTTGACCGTTTAACCGTTAATGAGAATTCCAGAAAGAGATTAACAGAATCAATAGAAGTCGGACTGAATTACGGCAATGGAATAGTCATAATTAACGATTCTTCAGAAGATCATATTTATAGTCGTCACCTTGCATGTCTTGATTGCGGAATAAGCTACAGAGAATTAGCGCCAAATTCATTTTCCTTCAACTCACCCTACGGTTCTTGCCCTGATTGTGAAGGATTAGGTGAGAAAAAGGAATTGGATATAAACCTGATGATTCCCAATTGGAATAAGTCTATTAATGAAGAAGCTCTTGCTCCGCTCGGAAAGCCCCGCTCAATTTGGTTCTTCAATCAGCTAACTGTAATTGCAGAAAAGTTTGGATTTACTTTCGACACTAAATTAAAAGACTTTACACAGGCTCAACAAGATATTTTGCTTAATGGCAGTCCGGACAAAATCGCTTTTTCCTATTCCTACGGAAACACAAAACCAGTTACATATTTACATCGGTTTTCAGGTTTATTTAATTACCTAAAAAATTATTACAGCACAACAAGCTCAAATAATATACGCGAGTGGGTTGAGTCCTATATGAACACAGTGGCTTGCCAAACATGCGGCGGAGGGCGATTGAAGAAAGAATCACTCGCAGTAAAATTTCAGGGGATGAACATTAGCGAGGTTACTGCCCTTTCCATAAAAAGATCAGTTGAATTTTTCGAAAGCCTAAAAATACAGGGTCGAAATGCTATCATAGCGAAACCTATTTTAAAGGAAATAATTGAAAGGCTTCAATTTCTATTAAACGTCGGTTTAGATTATTTAACGCTAAACCGATCCGCAAGGACGCTTTCCGGCGGTGAGTCTCAAAGAATCCGCCTTGCAACTCAGATCGGTTCACAGCTAGCCGGCGTGCTTTATGTCCTTGATGAGCCCAGCATCGGACTTCATCAAAGCGATAATATTAAATTGATTAATTCCTTAAAAAAATTACGGGATATCGGCAACACTGTTATCGTTGTAGAGCATGACAGAGAAACGATGGAAAACTCCGATTACATGGTAGACTTAGGACCGGGTGCAGGCGAACATGGAGGCGAGGTTTGCCTTGCCGGGAACACGAAAGATTTAATCAATTCACCAAATGGTACAAATTCACTAACGCTACAATACCTTACTAATAAAAAAGAAATACCGGTTCCAAAAGAAAGACGAAGTGGTAATGGTAATTTTATTATTCTAAAAGGAGCTCGCGGGAATAATCTTAAAAAAGTAGAACTAAAAATTCCTCTCGGTACATTGACTTTAATTACGGGAGTAAGCGGTTCAGGAAAATCATCACTTGTGAATGAAACGCTCGTTAAAATTTTAATGAATAAAATTTATAAATCAAAAACAGTTCCGCTTCCCTATGATTCGATAGAAGGACTTGAAAATATTGATAAGATAATTGAAATCGACCAGTCCCCTATCGGGAGGACTCCTCGTTCAAATCCGGCAACTTATACAGGGCTATTTACACATATCAGAGATTTATTTGCTCAACTACCCGAATCCAAAATGCGAGGTTACAGCACCGGTAGATTCAGTTTTAATGTAGAAGGCGGACGCTGCGAAGAATGCGGAGGGGACGGCTTGAAGAAAATAGAAATGAATTTTCTTCCCGATGTTTATGTCGAATGCGAATCATGCCGTGGGAAAAGATATAACCGTGAAACTCTCGAAGTCTTATTCAAGACAAAATCAATTGCCGATGTACTCGAAATGCGAGTGAGCGATGCACTTGAATTTTTTGAAGACCTTCCAAGAATCAATAGAAAGATTAAAGCTATAAATGACGTCGGTTTAGGCTATATCAAACTTGGACAGCAAGCAACAACACTTTCAGGAGGCGAAGCTCAGCGAGTAAAACTTGCAACAGAGCTAAGCAAAGTAAGTACAGGTAAAACTCTTTACATTTTAGATGAGCCGACGACTGGTCTGCATTTTGAAGATGTGAATATATTATTAGATGTATTGAATAAACTTGTTGACAAGGGGAACACTGTTGTTGTTGTTGAGCATAACCTTGACGTAATAAAAACTGCCGACTGGATTATTGACCTTGGCCCCGGCGGTGGTGATGAAGGAGGCAAAATAATTGTCGAAGGTACACCCGAAAGAATCATCCAAAATAAAAAAAGTTTAACAGGAGAATTTTTAAAGAAAGAATTTCATTAATTGCCACTCATTTCTTTAATAATTCTACTTATAACAGCTCATTTACTCAGTAATAGCGAGTTTTCCCAAAATAGAACGCTACCGCATTTAGGACAAAGTCCTATACCGCTATCACGACGGCAGCATTCTGCCCTTTGAATACTTAGGCATAATCGGATGATTAAAATCTCAATTCCTTTTTTCAATTGTCATTTCGAATCCGGCCCGGCCTGCTCCGTTTGCCTCGTTTGCGGGGCCTGTCCCGTATGCGGGAAGAACTCCCATCCTCTTTAGTGACAGTCCTATTTCTTTATGACTCCCATTTTGCATCCTAAAAGAAAAACATGAAAATATTTTTGACGATAATTACATTACGCTTTTATAGATTGAACATGCTTCAAAATTTTCCTTTGATATTGTTCACATATATGTTAACTTTTCAATGTGAATGAAATAACATTTTATAAAACATTAAGCGGAAGATCGCCGGTAGAAGAATTCCTTGATTCTTTGAATGTGAAACAAGCAAAAAAAGTAGCTTGGACTTTCAGATTAGTGAGGGACCTTGAGAGAGTTCCGGAAGAATACTTAAAGAAATTAAAGGGTACAAATGATATTTGGGAAATCCGGGTTCAATTTGGAAATAATATTTTTAGATTTCTTGGATTTTATGATGGCTCTAAACTAATGATTCTTACAAATGCTTTTGCAAAGAAGAGTCAGAAAACGAAAAAGGATGAAATTGATTTAGCAGAACAAAGGAAAAAAGAATATTATGAAAGGAAAAAATGATGGATGATTTAGAGAAATATATATCTAAACGAAAATTAAGCGATAAAAAATTTGCTAAGGGATTTGAAGAGGGATATGAGAACTTTAAAATTGGAGTTCTACTTAAACAAGCTAGAGAAGAAGCTGGAATTACACAAGAAGAGTTAGCAAAAAAATTGAGAACAAAAAAATCAGCAATATCCAGAATTGAAAATCATTCAGAAGATATCCGTTTATCAACATTAAAACAATATTTGGAAGCAGTAGGTAAAAAACTCAATCTAAGAATTTTGTAAAATCTCAATAACGGAGCAAGCAACACCGCCCCCACCCGAAATGCCGCCACATCCAATCTAATGTTTAAGCCCGGGACAGCGGAAAATACATCCTGGTGC